>DUUU01000422.1 GCA_012841485.1 Armatimonadota bacterium | reverse complement strand
GGTTATCCATCGGCTTCTGGGCGAGGAAGTGCAGCCGATCACGTTGCGCATGCTGGAGCTCCTCGTGGAGAAGCGGCGCAGTGAGGTGCTGCCCCATCTCCACTCGCTCTATGTGGAGTTGGCGAACGATTACCGTGGCGTTGCCCCGGCGACGGTTGTCTCGGCGATGCCGTTGACACCCGATGAGGAAGAAGCCCTGGTATCGCAGTTGGGGGCGATGACTGGCAAGCGCGTCGTGTTGCGCACCGAAGTCCGCCCCGAGTTGATCGGGGGGCTGCGCGTCACCGTGGGCGACACCGTCATTGATGGCACGGTGGTCGGCTACCTGCGGCAACTGCGCAGCCGGCTGAAAGAAGCCCTGCTGTAATGAACTGTTCCGGCGTGCAAGAGGCACGGCCGGTGTGAATGCGCGAGGCGCGGCCTGCGGGCCGGCGTCTCGCGGAGCCGAGGGGGCAAGGCCCGGCGGCTTGACTTCAACGAACGATAATCTGCAATCTGCTTGGGGGGTTCCATGGCTGTCAGGCCCGAAGAGGTCACTCAGGTACTGGAGCAAGAGCTCCGGGGGTATAAGAAGGAGTTGGAGGAGGTTGGGGTCGGGCGCGTCCTCCAGGTGGGCGACGGCATCGCGCGTGCCTATGGCCTGCGCGATTGCCTGTCGAGCGAGATGCTGGAGTTTGAAAACGGCGTCTTTGGGATCGCCCTCAACCTCGAGGAGGACAACGTCGGCATCATCATCCTCGGCGACGACCGCGACATCCGAGAGGGCGATATCGTACGCCGCACGGGTCGCATCGTCGATGTGCCCGTAGGCGAGAAGCTCGTCGGCCGCGTGGTGAACGCGATTGGCGAGCCGATCGATGGCAAGGGCCCCATCGTCACCAATGAGCGCCGGCATATCGAGGAGCGCGGCCCGGGCGTCGTCGAGCGCCAGCCCGTCGTCGAGCCGCTGCAGACAGGCCTGAAGGCTATCGACTCGATGATCCCGATTGGCCGGGGGCAGCGCGAGCTGATCATCGGTGACCGCCAGACGGGGAAGACGGCCCTCGCGATTGACACCATCATCAATCAGAAGGGCCAGGACGTCTACTGCATCTATGTGGCCATCGGCCAGAAGCAGTCGACCGTCGCCTCGGTGATGAAGACGCTCGAGGATTATGGCGCGATGGAGTATACCACCATCGTGAGCGCCACGGCGAGCGACTCCGCGCCGATGCAGTACATCGCGCCCTACGCCGGGTGCGCGATGGGCGAGTATTTCCGCGACACCAAGCGGCACGCTCTGGTCATCTATGATGATCTCTCCAAGCACGCGCAGGCCTACCGCGAGGTTTCGCTGCTCCTGCGCCGGCCGCCTGGTCGCGAGGCCTACCCGGGTGACGTCTTCAACCTTCATTCACGCCTCCTGGAGCGCGCTGCCAAGTTGAGCGATGCCCTCGGCGCCGGCTCGCTCACGGCGCTGCCGATCATCGAGACGCAGGCCGGCGATGTCTCTGCCTACATCCCAACCAACGTGATCTCGATCACCGACGGCCAGATCTACCTGGGGACGGATCTCTTCTACGCCGGCGTGCGTCCGGCTGTTGATGTGGGTATCTCCGTCTCCCGCGTTGGTGGCAAGGCGCAGACGAAGGCGATGAAGACGGTGGCAGGTGGCCTCCGCCTGGACCTGGCGCGCTACCGCGAGCTGGAGGCGTTTACGCAGTTTGCATCGGATCTCGATAAGGCGACGCGCCAGCAGCTGAACCGCGGCGCTCACCTGGTGGAGGTCCTGAAGCAGCCACAGTACCAGCCGATGTCTGTCGCCGATCAGGTGATCGTCATCTGGGCCGCCACGAACGGGTATATCGACGACCTGCCGCTGGACCAGGTGGCACGCTTCGAGCAGGAGCTGCTCGCGTTCGTGCGCGATCGCTACCAAGATATCATTCAGCGGATCTCGAAGGAGAAGGCGATCCCCGACGAGACGCGCCAGGTGATGGAGAAGGCGGTCCGCGAGTTCAAGGCGCAGTTCCAGGTGTGATGCGAATGGGAGACGAGGGTTGTGAGTGGCGCGCCGGGCGCCTGGGGGCCGGCAATCGCGGCCCGGAGGGCGCCGCGCCACGCATCCCATCTCTCTCACACCGCATCCCCAGCAGGGAGTCCGGGGGTTAAGCGATGGCGAGCATGCGCGATATCCGGCAGCGGATCCGGGTCGTGCGGAATATACAGAAGATCACCAGCGCGATGGAGATGGTGGCGGCGGCGCGCCTGAAGCGCGCTCAGAACCGTGTCGGGGCGGCGCGGCCTTACGCCGATAAGATGGCGGAGGTGATGCGCCACCTGGCAGGCGCCTCCGCGGGAATCGAGCATCCTTTGCTGGAGGTGCGCGAGCCCCGGCGGATGGCGGTGGTGGTCATCACCGCGGACCGAGGCTTGTGCGGCAGCTACAACACCAACATCGTCCGCACCGCGATAGATCTCCTATCCGAGCATAGGGATCGGGAGGCCGTGGTGTTGCCGGTTGGGCGCAAGGGCCCGTCGGCGTTCCGGCTGCGCGGGTGCACGCTGGGGGCGACGTTCGATCTGCCCACGCGCGACGTGGCGCTGGCGGATGCGCAGGAGATCACCCGCGAGGTGCGCCGGCTCTTCGAGAGCGGCGAGATCGACATCGCGTATTTGGTCTATACGCGCTTCATCTCCGCGCTCCGCCTGCAGCCGACCGTGCAGCAACTCCTGCCGCTGCAAACACCAGAGGCGGCGGGTTCGCCGTTCCAGGGAAATGAGGAGTATCTCTTCGAGCCGGTGCCGGAGCACTTCTTGGCCAGCCTGCTCCCACGCTACCTGGATGTGCAGGTGTACCAGGCGCTGGTAGAGTCGGTGGCGAGCGAGCATGGCGCGCGCATGACCTCCATGCGGAGCGCCACGGATAATGCTGCCGAGATGATCGACCGATTGACGCTTTCATTGAACCGCGCGCGCCAGGCCGCGATCACCCGAGAGATCGCCGAGATTGTGGGCGGCGCCGACGCGCTGAAGGGATAGTTGTTTCGATGGCAGAGGTGAATCAGGGCGGGGCTACGGGACACGTCATTCAGATCATCGGGCCGGTGCTGGACATCCGTTTCCCAGCGGGTCAACTCCCGAAGATTCTGAACGCGATCGAGGTCGAGATGACCCAGAACGGCGAGACGTCGTCTATCATCGCCGAGGTGGCACAGGATCTCGGTAACGACACGGTGCGCTGCGTGGCCATGGCGCCAACGGATGGATTGCCCCGGGGCGCGAAGGCGCGGGATACCGGACAGCCGATTACCGTTCCCGTGGGTCGGAACACGCTCGGGCGCGTCTTCAACCTTTTGGGCCAGCCCGTGGATGAGATGGGCCCGGTGAAGGGGAATGATTACTACCCGATCCACCGGCCGGCGCCCTCCTTTGAGGAGCAGAGCACCGAGATGCAGATCCTCGAGACCGGCATCAAGGTGATTGACCTCCTCTGCCCCTATCTGAAGGGTGGCAAGATCGGCCTGTTCGGCGGCGCTGGCGTCGGGAAAACGGTTCTGGTCCAGGAGCTGATCCGCAACATCGCGACCGAGCACGGAGGCTTCTCCGTCTTCGCCGGCGTCGGCGAGCGCACGCGCGAGGGGAATGACCTCTGGCTGGAGATGCGCGAGTCGGGCGTCATTGAGAAGACCACGATGGTCTTCGGGCAGATGAACGAGCCGCCCGGTGCCCGCCTCCGCGTGGCCCTGAGCGCCCTGACCATGGCCGAGTACTTCCGCGATGTCGAGCGCCAAGACGTGCTCCTCTTCATCGACAACATCTTCCGGTTCACCCAGGCGGGTTCCGAGGTATCGGCCCTCCTCGGGAGAATGCCCTCGGCCGTAGGCTATCAGCCGACGCTCGCCACCGAGATGGGCGCCCTCCAGGAGCGGATCACCTCCACCAACCGCGGCTCCGTCACCTCGGTGCAGGCGATCTACGTGCCCGCCGACGACCTGACCGACCCGGCTCCGGCCACCACCTTCGCTCACCTCGATGCGACGACCATCCTGGACCGGCGGATCACAGAGCTGGGCATCTACCCGGCGGTGGACCCGCTCGCGTCCACGTCGCGCATCCTGGATCCGCGCGTGGTGGGGCAGGAACACTATGACGTGGCTCGAGGCGTGCAGTTCATCCTGCAGCGCT
>DUUU01000421.1 GCA_012841485.1 Armatimonadota bacterium | reverse complement strand
CGTCCGCCGCGGCGGATGCCCGGCGGCAAGTCGTGCCGCGAAGCCGTCCCCACTCGCCAGGATGACCGGCAGGATCGGTGGCCTCCCGCCGCTCATGGCTCCAGCAGATCCGCCGCCGCCACGTTCTGCTCCACCTGGCGAATGCTCTTGCATCCGGGAATGACGCAGGTGACGATGGGGTTCTTCAGGCACCACGCCAGCGCCCACTGCGCCATCGGCACGCCCTCGGGCACCTCCTGCTCCCGGATGCGCTCCACCTCCGCCACGATCGCACGGATCTGCTCGGGATTGCGGTGCGAGCGGACGTCATTCGCCGGGAAGTGGGCGTTGGCATCATACTTCCCGCTCAGGAAGCCGCTTGCCAGGGGGACGCGTGCCAGCACACCGAGGTTCTGCTGCTCGCAGGAGGGAAAGACGAACTTTTCGGGGAGCCGGTGCAGGCGGTTATACACCACCTGGATTGCCTCGGCGCCCACGCGCGTCGCGGATTCCACCTGGTGCCTGTTCTCCTCAGGGCTCTGCGGGGTGGGCACAGAGATACCGAGGTGCCTCACCTTGCCCAGGCGCACCTGCTCATTGAGCATCTCCCACAGCCCCGGCGTCTCGAACTCCTCGTCGGTGCCGGAGTGGAACTGGTAGAGATCCACGTACTCCGTCTGCAACGCCCGAAGCGAGTCCTCAAGCTGCTGTCGCACCTCCTCGGGCTCCCATCCGGGCAGGTGACCGAATTTGGTCGCCACGACCCACTCCTCGCGGGGCTGCCCCTTCAGGAAGTGCCCGATGAGCGTCTCGGAGCGGTGGTTCTCCCCATAGCATTCGGCGGTATCAATCAGGTTGATCCCTAGCTCGCGCCCGCGGCCGAGGATGCCCGCCACCTCCTCCGCGGTGAACGTCTTTCCCCAGGCACCCCCGAACTGCCAAGTGCCGATGCCCACGACCGAGACCCGCATCCCCGTCTTGCCGAGCGTGCGATACTTCATCGGCGTGCCCTCCATCCTTGCGTCGGCAATGCCTCCGTGGAGGAGATACGCGCCGGCCAGGGGGCATTCCTGTTTAGATGGAGTACCGGGGACCTCTGCCTGCCGCAAGCCCACCCCGCGCGACGACGTTTGGTCGTCCCACTTCCAGACGCGGCCGAGAAGGGGATCGCGCCGCAGATCAACAATATGAGCCTATGGGGCTGGTAATCCGCGGCAAGGCGGGTCTGCGCCGCGCCGTGACGCGGACGGCATAGATGCGGAGGGAAGCAATGGCACTCAAGGTTGGTATCGTTGGGATGCGCGGCATCGGGAACACGCACGCTGCGGCTCATGTGCAGGATCCGCTGTCGGAGCTGGTCGCCGTCTGCGACGTGGTGAAGGAGCGTGCGGACGCCGGTGGAGCGAAGCATGGCGTGCCGGCGTATGGGTCGCTGAAGGAGATGCTCGCGGCCCATCCGGAGATCGAGATCGTCGATGTATGTACCGGCGGCTTCGAGAATGGGAGCTGGCATTTCGAGCCGGTGATGGAGGCGCTCGAAGCGGGGAAGCACGTTCTGGTTGAGAAGCCGATCTCCAACAACATCGAGGAAGCCCGGCAGATGGTCGCCAAGGCCGCAGAGAAGGACCTTTACCTTGGCTGCAACCTGAACCACTACTTCACCGAACCGGCGGAGCGGGCGAGGCAGTACATGGATGAGGGCCAGGTGGGCGAGCTGGTCTACTGCCTCCACAAGATGGGCTTCAATGGGGGCGAGGCCACCTATGCTCCCTCGAATGCCTCGCGGAGCAAGGGCTTCCCCTACTTCCACCTGAAGGCGTTCCTGGCCCATCCCTTCAGCGTGATGCGCTACTTCTGCGGTGACATCACGCATGTGCAGGCGTTCGTGGATCGGCCCGGATTCCGGCGCGCCGCCGGTGACGGGATGCTCTCCATCGCGAGCATCCATGTTCGCTTTGCCAATGGCGGCGTCGGCTACCTCCTCTCCCAGCGTGGCGATGCGACCTATGGCCTGGGCGGCTGGTGGAGCTTCGAGGTAGCGGGCACTCGCGGCACCTTCTGCATCGAGAACTGCGTGGAGAAGTGTACCTTCTGGCCGGCGCCCAAGCCGGGCCAGGCCGGGAACGCGGCCGCCATGTCCGGAGGCGGAGCCGGCGGCATCGAGGTTCTCGATACCGGAATCAAGGACTTTGGCGCGACCTTCCCGCGGCGCATCCATGCCTTCCTCGAGGATGTGACCAACGGCGTGCCGCGCGATATGCTCCGCGCTTCCGGGCGCGACGCCCTGGCAACGCTGGAGTACACCTGGGCGGTGATAGAGTCGTATGAGCAGGGCGGCATCCTCGTGCGCCCGAACCCGCTCCCGCCCATCCATGGCGATGCCCGGGTGCTCCTCGACTGAGAAGAGGGGAGGAGACGAGGCAGACGCGCGAAGCGCGCGCCCCGTCTCCTCCATCGGTTGATCCGAACCAGCTGAAGCCGGCATCTCGAGGCGGTTCGCCGGAAGCGGGCGCGCCACCCTCTGGCGCTCTTCTCCCGCGAGTAGCTCGTCCCCGCCGCATGCCCGCCGTGCCCGGAGAGGCCGCTTTCGGGCGGTTGCCCCGCGATGGGCAGGGTGATGCTCATGGCCGGTATCATTTCGTTTCAGGAGCAGGGCGAGGGCCTCCACTCATAGAACCTATAGTACGGTACGCTGCGAAGAGTGACGGACAAGGTGGTTCGCACATCTCGAAGCGATTCCGGGCAGGAGCAAGCGGGGGGCATGATAGCGGGTGCTCTTTGCCCTGGACCGGCTATTGGGGATCCTGCGATGGAGCGGCGGCATCGTAGGAGCGGGCGAGCCTGCTTCCACGCGGGTGCAGCAGGGGCGCGCGGGAACCACCTGGAATGGGAGAGGAATGGCGCAGGGACGGGTGGGCGCGTCTGGGCGAGGGCAGATCCTGCGTGCGCTTCGATCACGGAACTATCGGCTCTTCTTTTTTGGGCAGGGTGTCTCGCTGATCGGCACATGGACGCAACAGATCGCCATGAGCTGGCTGGTTTACCGGCTGACTGGGTCCCCCTTCCTCTTGGGCGTGGTTGGGTTTTGTAGCCAGGCGCCCTCCTTCTTCATGGCGCCCTTCGCGGGGACTCTGGCCGATCACTGGAGCCGGCACCGCATCCTGATCGGAACTCAGGCGCTTTCGATGGTGCAGGCGGCGATGCTCGCCACCCTCACCCTCACCGGCGTGATCGACGTCTGGCACATCGTGGCCCTGGCGGTCTTCCTTGGCTTCGTCAACGCGGTGGATATGCCCACGCGCCAGTCGTTTGTCGTGGAGATGCTGGAGCGCAAGGAGGATCTGAGCAACGCGATTGCCCTCAACTCATCGCTCTTCAACAGCGCGCGCCTGCTTGGCCCGACGCTGGCCGGCATGATCTTGCCGCTCGTTGGGGAGGGCGCGTGCTTCGGGATCAACGCCGCGAGCTACCTCGCGGTGATCGTGGCGCTGTTGGCGATGCAAGTTCCGCCCCGCTCGGTGCCCAACCCCGACGGCCGCATGCTGGATGGCGTGCGCGAGGGGTTCGCCTATGCCCGCAAATCCGCGCCAATTCGCACCATCATCCTCCTGCTGGCTGTGGTCAGCCTGGTCGGCATGCCCTACACCGTGCTGATGCCGGTCTTCGCCCGGGAGATCTTGCACGGCGACGCGCGCACGCTTGGATTCCTGATGTCTGCGTCCGGGATCGGAGCGCTCACCGGGGCGCTCTACCTGGCTTCCCGCCATAGCGTCGTGGGCCTCGGCCGGGTGATCGCCCTGGCGACTGCCACGTTCGGCATTGGGCTCGTTCTCTTTTCAATGTCGAGCATCCTCTGGCTCTCGCTTATGCTGTTGATCATCGTCGGCTTTGGCGGCATCCTTCAGATGGCTTCCTGCAACACGATCGTGCAGACCATCGTTGATGAGGACAAGCGCGGGCGAGTGATGGGTATCTACATCATGGCGTTCGCGGGCACGGCGCCCGTGGGCAGCTTGCTGGCGGGCGCCCTCGCGAGCCGCATCGGCGTATCGGCGACTCTGCAACTGGGAGGCGGGATCTGCTTTCTGGCGGCGCTTTTCTTTGCCAGCCGGCTTCCGGCGCTCACGGAAGCCACTCGCCCCATCTACATTCGTCTCGGTATCTTGCCAGCCAAGAAATAGGTGACGCTCTGGCGGCGGGTCTATCCACAGCAAGGCCCCAATTCCATGATAGGGGTAGGACGGCCGCTATCTGGTCGATGGTCTCGGAGAAAAGACTATGCAACAGAACGCGAGGCAGCAGGGCGACGTCATCTGGGAAGTGGACCGACGGCCCGTGAGCATGGTGGTGGGGAAAGGCGCGAAGGCCTACACTCCGGAGATGATCCTGTGGGTCGATACCTCCTCGGGGGCCTTCCTGGCCACGGATGTCGTGAAACCGGATGCGCCCGAGTCGGTGGTGCTCGACTCGTTCGAACGGGCGCTGACGAAGCCACTCGTGGACGACGAGCCCTTGTCTCCCAAGCCCGGGCCCCCCGCGGTCGTGCGCGTGTGTCGGCCGGCGATGGCGGAGGCACTACGTCCGCTGGCGCAGGCGCGCGGAATCCGGGTCGAGGTCGTCGACTCGTTTCTGTTCCTGGACCTGCTCTTTGAGGCGTTGGATACCCAACTGGGCTCGCCAGGCAACCAGGGCTATCTTGAGAAGACGCAGATCCCCGAGCCGGTCCTTGCTGATTTCTTCGCGGCCGCGGCCGAGTGCTACCGGATGAGGCCATGGAGAGCCCTCTCTGATTCAGATACACTGCTCCTCTCCTGCGACGAATGGGCCCCACGTCACCGCTATGCCGTAATCATGGGCTCCGGTCGGGAGATCTATGGCTTCGCGCTCTACCACTCCTATAGCGACGTGGAGACTGCGCGCACCACCCACCCGGAGACGGGACCGGCGGTGCCATCGCTCGCGCTGCTCTACGAGAAGCTGAGTGAATTGGGCCCCACCCGGACCGAGGAGATGAAAACGCACGGCTGGGAGCTTGCGACGCGCAACGCCTATCCCCTGGCCGTTCATTTCCATCCGGGGGAGATGTCGATCTGGCCCTCCGAGGAGGAACTGCGCATGCTCACTGGGTCCGCGCGCGTGCTTGGTCCCTTTGCGAAGAAAGCGCGCGCTCAGGTGCAATCGGGCGAGGGGCCGGGCAGGGTGGAGGAGACGTCGCGCGTGGCCGTCGTGGGTCGTGAAGTGGAAGTGACCGCGACCTTTCCCGCGCCCGAGAAGCCTGACCGCTAGCGCCGGCAGGCATTGGCCGGTTGCCCATCGAACTAAGCCGGCGCGTGGAGGTGAGCCGGGCGGAGCGCGCCCTGATACCGCGTGAGCGCCCGGCGGCTCACCAGACGATGCCCGGCAGGGCGTGGCGGAGCCAGCGGCATCGCTCTCCTGTTGGGCTTGCGGCGAGAGGAGTTCGCACACTATGCCTGGGAGACTCGAAGCGACGCACGGCGTCATCTGCTCCATGCCAGGGGATCTCTTTGGCTATTTCGGGTGGCCGTCGGTCACGCGCATGCCGGATGGCACGCTGGTTGCCGCGGCCTCGGGGTTGCGCAACGAGCATGTCTGCCCCTTCGGGCGTTCGGTGATCTGCGTCAGCCGCGACGAGGGCGAGACGTGGAGCCATCCGCGAGTGGTCAACGACACGCCGCTGGACGACCGAGACACGGGAATCGTCAGCCTCGGCGGAAGGGAGCTGCTCCTCACCTGGTTTGCCAGTGACAATCGCACCTATGTGAAGCCGGACAGCCCGCACTATCCCCTCTGGAGCCGGGGCCTGGCACTCGTGAATGACGAGAACGTCTCGGTTTACGCGGGCGCCTGGGTGCGGCGCAGCACGGATGGCGGCGAGAGCTGGGAGCCGCCGATCCGCATGGGGATCAACACGCCACACGGCCCCATCCTTCTCGAGAATGGCGAGTTGCTCTACTTCGGCAAGTACTTTGGCGAGCGCATGGGGCGCCACCATCGCGGAGATGGCGAGATCTTGGCGGCGCGCAGCACCGATGGCGGTCGCACCTGGGAGCGCCTTGGCGAAGTACCCCTCTACCACGGCACGGTCACCAACCACTACCATGAGCCGCACGCCGTGCAGCTGCCGGATGGCCGGTTGGTCGGCCTGATCCGCTTCCAGAATCACGGCGGTGCTCCCAAAGCGGAAGAGATGGGGCTGGTCCACTTCAGCCTGATGCAGACCGAGTCGGAAGATGGCGGCAGGACGTGGTCCACGGCGCGCCCCCTGGGCTTCCACGGCTCGCCGCCCCACTTGCTGCGCCACTCCTCGGGAACGCTCATCTGCACCTACGGCTACCGGTTGAAGCCGTTCGGCCAGCGTGTCGCCCTCTCCACCGATGGCGGGCAGAGCTGGGCCCACGATTGGATCCTGCGCGACGACGGCCCTGACCACGATCTGGGCTACCCATGCACCGTGGAGCTGCCCGGCGGGGATCTCTTCACGGTCTACTATCAGAAGCCGGAGACCACCGCCGACAAGTGCGCCCTCCTATGGAGCCGTTGGCGCCTGCCCTGAGCGCGCACATCAGAAACGGGCCCCGGAGCCACGCGGGACCGGGGCCCTGTCGGCGGCATTACTGTCCGGCACGCTCCATCACCAGGACGCCGTAGCGGGCGAGCGTTTCCGGCGGCGCACCCGCGCCTTCCGGGATGATCACGCGCATGTTTCGGCGCAGCCCGACGGGGATCGGCGCCGGTTCCTCGCCCGGGTTGACCAGGATCACCGTCTCCTTGCCACCGGCGGGGCGCAGGCGAATCCCGTGGATCGCGCCTTCGACGAACGGCTGGCGGTCGGCACACAGGAGAGCCGGCGCGAGGGCGTTCACCTCCCTGGCGACTGCCGTCATGCCTTCCCAGAGCCTGGGCTGCTTGTCTGGCAGGTAGCCCCCGAGCTTCCAGGGCCATCCCTTCTTGCTCGCGTCATACTCCGTGTAGACGTGGTAGCAGTAGGGCGCCAAGCCGCGCGCGTCGTGCGCCAGTGCCAGGTAGGCCATCGCGCGATACTCCGCCGGCGTTGGCGTCTGGTAGCTCACCTTCGGCACGTTGGTCACCACGTCCCACCCAAACGCCTGTGGCACGGCGATGACGGGCTGGCGGCGCTTCACCGCGGCGTGCGCCGTCTCCATCCAGTCCGAGACCTTGGTGAGCGGGTACCGCGTGGCAAGCAGCGGGTAGGGGTCGATCATGAAGAGGTCCGAGACGCCCGCGTAGCGGTGGAAAGCATCCGGCTTGTCGAAGACGACCCAGGTGGGGTGATCGGGGTCGAATTCGCTCACGGCCTCATGCAGGTCGCGGATGATCGAGGGCGCGACGCCCTGGCCGTCCGGCTCGTCATACAGATACCACCCCAGCAGCGCGGAATGGTCCTTCAGGCCAAGCACCACCTCGCGCAGCTTGTCGCGCTCCGCGGGCAGCTTCCCGGCGAAGGGAAGCGCCGCGGAGATCATCACGCGCAGCCCCACCTCCTGCGCCTTGTCGAGGAGCTTGCGCAGGGACTCGGGGTTGCTGTCGTAGGCAAAGAGGGTGTTGAATCCGCCGGCCTTGATATTCGGAAGCTGATCCGGCGGCGCGCCGCCATACACCCCGTGTGGGAAGAACGGCTTGCCACCGATGATCAGGTTGTGGTGCTCGTCGATGCGTACCGTGTGCGGACCCTCCTCGCGGATGGCGAAGGGTTGCTCTGTCTGCGCAATCGTCTTGCCCCCCGAGGAGAGCGCTAGTTGCAGCCGGTAGCGCCCGTTGGGCACGCGCGACAGCCCCAGCCGGAACGGAACGCGGTTGCCGGTGACCCGGGCCTCGTGCGTCGCTAGCGGAGTGGCGTTCCCCGAGGCCACAAGCGCAGTGCGCAGCGTCAGCTTCTCCAGCACCGCCGGCTCGGCGTTCAGCCCGACGCTCCCTTCCAGGACGCGCGGGCCGTTCTTCGTGACGAAGAGCGTGTTGCGGTAGGAAGCCTCGCCCAGCGATACCTCCATGACCGCCGGGGCCTCCAGGGTATCGGCTGCGAGCAGGAGCCCCTCGGGCGAGAAGACGTGGGCGGCAATCTGGAGCGCATCCACCCGGTCGGTTTGGAACGCGACATCGAAGCGCCGCTTCCCGGCGGTTTCGAGCACGCGCTCCTGCGGCTTCCCATCGCCATCGAGGCGCAGTTCGACCCTGATCTTCTCGGGCAGGTCGCCGGTTGCCTCCAGCGAGAAGCCGAGCACTCGGCCAGCCGCAGACTTCAGACTGCTCTCCTCCAGTGAGATGCGCAGCGGGCAGGCCACCACGGTGAAGTCATCGCCCCAGATGGTGCCGGTGGTGCCGGGCCCCACGCCAAGGGTCAGGTAGCCGCTCTTCGCATCGGCCGGCACTTCCACGCTCTGCGCACGGGCTTCCCACTCCGCCGTGCCCCTCAGATGGGCCAGATCACAGATGCCAAAGGCAAGGCCATCGGCCCCGCGAAACCCGATGCTCAGCATCGCCGAGCCCTTGGTCAGCGCCGAGCGCATGATGGCGGAGACGGTGAGCCGCTCTCCCGGGGTGACCGGGAAGCCGGGCGAGACCCAGAAGCCCCGTGTCTTCTCGTGCGTGGCTTCCAGGCGCAGCACCTTCCCGCGCGCGCCATCCTCCTCGACGGTAAAGAGGGGCGCTTCGCCCCCGGCAACGTAGGTACCCCATTGCGCAGGCTTGTCGCCCTCGACTTCTGTGATCCCACCGTTCTGGATCCGATTGCCTGGCTGCGGCGCCGCCAGGCAGAACGAGGCGGCGCAGACCCAGGCGATGGCATACGCGAGTAGTCTCATCTAGCTCTCTCCACTCTCCGAAGGCACGGACCGGCACGGCGCCTCCCCACGTGCTCGCACCTCAGAACCCTGCTTGCGCGAGGAAGGAGCGCAGGTTGCGCGCGGCCGCCTGAGTGTCTGCGACCGCGTCCGGCTCTCTTCCGGGCGGACAGTCGGAGATCTCCACCATGTAAACGCCCGTGTAGCCCGCCTTTCGGAACGCGGCGAGCGCCGCGACAAAGTCGATTTGACCGAGCCCGGGCGGGAGATGGTCGTCGCGCTCGCCGAAGTTGTCCTGAAGGTGGGTCGTCCGGATCGCGGCGCCTGCCATTTCGATGGCCCGAACGACGCCCAGGTCGCCCAGGTTCGCGTGCCCCGTGTCGATATTGACGCCAACGTTCGCCGCGCCGCAGGTGGCCACCATGTTGAGGAGAAACTCCCAGTCGGCCAGCGAGCGCATGTTTTCCACGGCGACCACCGTCTCTGGGCCCACCTGCTCCGCGAGGGCGCGGAGCGTTGCCTGATTCGCTCGCTTACGCTCCTCAAGCCGGGCCGGATCCATGCCGCCGGCGCTGTGGACCACGACGACGCGGGTGCCCAGGGCACGGGCGATCTCCGCGGCGCTCCGGACCGCCTCTAGCGTCGTCTCTATCCGCGCGTCGTCCGCGGCGAGGGGCGTCCAGGCATGCACCGACCACGGGATCAGTCCGAGGGCGCGCGTGCGCTCCGCCACCTGCGCCAGCTCCTCCAGCGTCAAAACCGCGGCGTGGGAGTATTCGACGGCGTCGAATCCCGACTCGGCGATGATCTCCAGGGCACGCAGTTGATGGGGGAGGGTGAACGCGTCCTCGCTGGACAGGCGACCCGCCGCGTAGAGCGTGTTGCACCCGATCTTGATCTCCACAGAGTGCCACCTTCCCGGGCAGTCTACCGTGTTATTCTCGCTCGCCAAACCGCCCTACGTGCCAGGATTCCGCGGCCCGAGGGGCGAATCCTTTGCGTGTGACACTTCGACAGGTGCGCTCTGGGAGAGGGCGGATGGCATTGCGGAGAGTGTGGCTGTGGTTGGCGATGGCGTGCGCGATCCTCGCCGTGGGTCAGGAGATGACTCGCGCAGCGGCGCCGAGGGCGCGCATGGCCGTGATCACGCGACTTCGCCGCGGGCAGTGGCCCGTGGTCGATGGTCGATTCGGCGATCCTGCCTGGCAAGGAATCCGCCCGCTTACTGCCTTCGTGCCGCTGGGCGCCGGCGGGAGCAAGGCGAAGGCGGAGACCGTGGCGTGGGTCACCTATGATGATGCCCGGCTCTACCTCTTCTTCCGATGCCGCGAGCCGCGCCCCGAGGAGATGCGCTCGGTGGGCGAGCGCCGGGACGAGAGTGTGGGCGAGGGCGATAGCCTGCACCTCTTCATCGCGACGGCGGATCTGCCCGATCCCTCCTTCTACCTTGCCTTGAATCCGAAGAACATCCGCTGGGACGCCTTCTGCAACGGCGAAACCATCGAGCCGGCCATCGATTGCGAATGGGAGAGCGCCGTCGTGACCGGCAAGAAAGAGTGGTGCGCCGAGATCGCGATCCCATGGTCGGCGCTGCGCCGGGAGCCGCCGCTTCCGGGCACGAAGATCCGTGCGAATCTCGGGCGGCGGCGTATTCCCGACGACGAGCGCACTACGTGGTCGCCCGCGGAAGAGCAGTTCCACGAGCCGGAGCGCTTCGGCACCTGGGTGCTTCGGTAGCGCGGCTTACGGCAGGATCTCCAGCGGGTTACTCGTCACCTTGCGGATCGTGCGTGCATCGAGGCGCTCCACGCCGGGCCGCGTGGCGGCGCTGTCGCAGTAATCAGCGCGGTTGTACTCCAGGAGGATCTCCATTGGCTTCAACGGGGCGAAGGGGCATGCCTCGCCGATGAGGGCGACGGCGCGCCGGGCGGCTTCGCGAATCCGCGCGCGCGCTTCCTCCAGATCCACCAGCTCCGCGCGGTTGCGTCCGATGCCGCGCTTGACGACGGCCGTCTCGACGGGATGGAAGAACTGGCGCGCCTCGATGCAGGCGGCCTCATCCCCGCTCACCATCAGCATCGGAACGTTCCAGTTGCTCGCCACGATCGCCCACTGCGCCAGCTCGCCCATGCGCCGCCCGTTGATCGAATAGTCGTGCCAGTGGATTGAGGATTGCGTGTGGTCGAGGAAGGCGTTCATCGTGCCGGACATGGCGTGGGCGCCGATGAAGAAGGTGCCCTGATAGCTCTCGTCCAGGATTCCCCACCACTTCTTGTTGGGGCGCGTGTCGTTCTCGGCGCGCGGGTCCAGCATCTCCAGGATGAAGTTGCCCCCGCCGCCGTGGCTATCGAGCACCGTCACGTGGTCCGCACCGCCGGCGAAGGCGCCCTCGATTGCCGCGTTCAGATCGCCCATCAGCAGCTTGCAGCAGTCGCGGTAGGTCTCGCTGGTGCGCTGCATCATCTCGAAGCTATCGATTCCGGCGATGCCCTCGAGATCGGTGTGGATGTAGATCTTGATCATGCGCTCCTCCAAAGAGGACCCGGTGGCCTCTGGGGTCCCCTGATCCGGTCCATGGCAAAGGCGCGGGGAAATGGGCCTACCAGCCCCGGCCGTCGAACCAGTTGGGGCCGGGACCCACATCGCGCGTGATGACGCCCTTGGCGATCATGCTATCCACGGCGGTTTGCGCCGCCTCAACCGCCTTGAGGCCATCTTCGCCGGATGCCAGCCACGGCAGCAGCGAGCCCTGCTTCACGCTCTCGATGAAGCCGCGGTAGATCACCTCGCGGTCGGCATCGTGCGAGGCGTAGGGCAGCGGCTCATCCAGGGTCTGGTCGCGTGCGAAGACGCGCAGGCGCTGGTGATCCAGGTCCCACGCGAGGCTCCCGCGGTCGCCGATGACCTCGTAGCGGACGTACTCTTTGCGCGTCTGGGCTTCATAGGCATAGTCGAAGCCCTTGTCGACCACGGTGAGGATGCCGTTTTCATGCTCGCAGAGGGCGACGCCGTGGTCGGGGTATTCAAAGCCGCGCATGGAGTAGCCCATCGCCTCGATCCGCCGGAAATCGCTGCCGGTGAGGAAGCGCGCATAGTCAAAGCTGTGAACGCCGCAATCAAACATGGCGTTCTTGCCCTCGTGGCAGATGTTGACGAGGCGGGAATAGGCGGCCTTCTCGCCGAGGCGCTCGCGCACCAGGTGGTTATCGGGCGCGGCCATCAGTCCGATGAGGCGCACCATGCGCGCGTGCCCGATGGTGCCTGCGTCGACCACGTCCTTGATCCGCCGGTTGACCGGGTTGCCCCGGTTGTTGAGCGAGATGCAGAACAACCGGCCGGCCTCGCGCATTGCAGCCACCATCTCACGGCCGTGGCCCACCTCGGTGGCGATTGGCTTCTCGCAGAGGGTATGCTTCCTGGCGGCCGCGCACGCCATCACCAGTGGGTAATGCGCGCGGTCGGCCGCGACCACGGCGATGACGTCGATAGAGGGGTCGGCGATCAGCTCCTCGGGTTGGGTGGTGGCGAGGGGAACACCATACCGCTCGCCCAGAGTCTTCACATACTCCGGGTTCAGGTCGGCAATGCCGACAACCTCCACCTCGGGCATGCGTGAGAGAACATCGAGATGACTGCGGCCCGCGGAGCCCAGGCCGATAACACCGAATCGCATTGACTGCTTCCTTCCCACGGCGAACACGCTTACCTGATTCTCGCACGGCCCCGGCTCCTCCTCTCGCTGCCAGCAGGAGAAGCAGAGAGGGGCAGGGAATGTGGCACCCAAAGGGAGTGGATCGCGATGGAGAAGAAAGAGACCCTGACGACCCGCGCGCTGCTCGAGATCGGGGGCGCGTTTCAGACGAGCCGGCCGCTACTCACGGCGGTGGAGCTGGACCTTTTCACCCGGCTTGGGGGTGCGAAGCTCACCGCGGCGGATCTCGCGCAGGCCCTGGGTGTGGACGAGCGTGCGCTCACCTACCTGCTGGACGCGCTGGTGGCACAGCGGCTGCTGGATAAAGTCTCTGGCGCCTATCAGAACACCCCCGAGGGCAGGGCGCTCTTGGTGAGAGACGCGCCCGGGAGCATCCTGGCGGCGCTGGAACACTATGCGAACCTGTGGACGCGATGGGGCACGCTCACCGAGGTGGTGCGCGTCGGACACCCCATCGCCTGCCGGGAAGAGGGGGGCGATGGCTCACTGGAGAGTTTCCTGGGCGCCATGCACGCGCTGGCGCAGGAATCGGCCCCGCAGGTGGCGGAGGCGATTGGCCTCAAAGGCGTGCGCCGGATGCTCGATGTCGGTGGGGGTGCCGCGAGCTACTCCATCGCCTTCGCGCAGGCCGAGCCGGGGCTCACCGCCGTCGTTTTCGACCTACCCGATGTGGTTCCGATTGCAGGCCGGAACATCGAGCGCGCCGGCCTCCAGGAACGAATCACCACCCAGGCCGGCAACTACCATCTCGGTACCTTCGGGACCGGCTTCGATCTGGTACTCCTCTCCGCCATCGTCCACAGCAACTCCGCGGAGGAGAACGCGGCGCTCGTGCGCAAGTGCTTCGATGCTCTGGCACCCGGCGGGCGGCTGGTCATTCGCGACTTCATCATGTCGCCCGACCGCACTGAGCCCGCTCCCGGGGCGCTCTTCGCGATCAACATGCTCGTCAACACGCCGGGCGGCGGCACCTTCACCGAGGCGGAGATGCGCTCCTGGCTCGATGCTGCCGGTTTCTACGACACGCGCCGGGTCGATCTCCCCGGGATGAACGCGCTGATGATCGGCACGCGCAAGGCGTAGGTGCCTCCGCCGGGGCAGTGACTAGGCAGCGATCTCCAGGCGAACGCGGACACGGCGCGGGAAAACGTCCACGTACACGAAGCCGGAAGGCACGCCGATGCTCTCGCGTGACGTGCTGAGCGGAGGCGCGGCATAGAAGGGGATCCCTCGCCACCGGTTTAGGAGCAGGCGGTGTGCGTGCCCGCAGAAGCCGGCCAGGAGCGGTCGGTCCGTGAAGAGCGCCAGCACCTCCTCGGCGTTCGCCACGTCGCACGAGAGGTCCTCCGGGCGGCCGACAAGACCGTGGTGTGTGAAGAGGAGCAGCGGCGTCTCTCGCGGAATCCGGGCCAGCTCGTCGCGCAGCCATCCCATCGCCGGGGCCTCCACGAGGCCGTGCCAGTTCTCGGGGCTCGGGTCGGTGTTGTTGGTGTCGAGGGCCACGCAGCGAATGCCCGCGATCTCCCACGACGAGTTGAGCGGCCCGAACGCCTCCTGATAGCAGCGCGCATCGCCGGCGTTCCCCAGGTCATGATTCCCCGGCAGCATGCGGTAAGGCACCTTCAAGGCGCGCAGGCATTCCTGGAAGAGTGCGTACTGGCCCTCGGTGCCGATGTTTAGCATATCTCCCGTGAAGAGCACGAAGTCGGGGCGCTCCTCGTTGAGCTCGCGGATGGCGGCGCGAAGGATCTCCGCGCTCTGGTCGTCGATGATGTGCGTATCGGTGATCTGCGCGAAACGGAAGAGCGGGCGCCCGGCGCGGGGCTCCTCCGTGTCGTATCGGGGTTGCAGTGCCATTCGTGATCTTCCTTCCGATGGCCGGCGGGATGCCGGATGGCCGCCATTATAGGCCACCCGGTGCCCGGAGTCAAGCGCCGGGGCGCCCTCCTGGGATTCCGACATAAGGAATCCGAAGCCACGGAGGCAGCGCGCAACCCGGCGCGCGGGCCTCTCCATCCGTGGCCGCCCCTTCACCCGCATCGCAAAGATACCGGAGTATGGGTTGACCGACAATACACCTAAGTGTAAAATACTGCTTTGGGCCGGCGCGTGCCTATGCCGGCCGTGTACTCTACTGCCATGAAGAGAGGAAACGCTGTTGCCTGGCCAGTCACTATACCTGTCACGCCTCCTGGGTAGCCGTGTAGCGGAGCACGACGGCGCGCGCATTGGATGGGTCGCCGATGTCGTGGCTCGGCCTGGCAGCCTCCTCCCCGTTGTGGTGGGCCTGTTGGTGCGCCGGCCCGGTGCCCGAATGCTTCGAGTGCCCTGGGAGTGTCTGGACCGGGTGAGCGAGGGTTCGGTGGCGCTGGCGCGGCCCGTCGCGGAGGTGCCGCCGCTCGAGATACAAGAGGGCGACATTCTCCTTGGCGCGGAGGTGTTGGACAAACAGCTCGTCGATATGCATGGTCGGCGTGTGGTGAAAGTGAACGACCTGAGACTGATCCAGGTGCGCGGGGACCTGCGTGTCGTCGGCGTCGACGTGGGCATCCGTGGGATCCTGCGCCGCCTGGGCATGGAGGAGGCCACCGAGCTTTTCGCGCGCCTGATGCGGCGCTCGCTGCCCGAGGCGCTCATACCCTGGAACTACGTGGAGTCCGTGCCCACTCGCGGCGCCAGCGTTCGCCTCTCGGTGGAGTCGTGTCGGCTCGAGCGCCTGCCCCCGGCCGACATCGGCCGGATCATCAGCCAGCTTTCTGAGGAGGATCGCGCTGCCGCTATCGAGCAGCTCAGCGATGAGGCGATTGCCGGGGCGATGGCGGATCTGGACGCCTCGCTACAGGTCTCCTTGATGGAGGGGATGGACAACGCGCGCGCCTCCGAGATTCTGGAGCGGATGGCACCGGATGAGGCGACCGACCTCCTCCAGGACCTCCCCGAGGAGCGTCAGGCGGAGTTGCTGACGCTGATGGAGCGCGAGGATGCGGCGGAGCTCGCCGAACTGATGCGCTATGACGAGCGCACCGCGGGCGGCCTGATGACCACACAGTTTATCGCCATTCCCGCCCACTTCACGGCCTCCGAGGCGATTGCGCAACTTCGCGAGACGGCCCCGGGAGCAGAGACGATCTACTACCTCTATGTGGTCGATGCGGATGGGCGGCTGATGGGGGTGCTCTCGCTCTTCCGCCTGCTCACCTGCGCGCCCGACCGGCCTATCACCGAAGTGATGGATCCCGCAGTTATCTCGGTACCGGCAAACCTGGATCAGGAGGAGGTGGCGGCCACCATGGTCAAGTATCGCCTCCTGGCACTGCCGGTGATCGGCGACCGTGGTGAGCTTCTGGGGATCGTGACGGTGGACGACACCATCGACGTGATAGATGAAGAGGCGGAGGAGGATGTGGCCCACATCGCGGGCACCCCGGCTGAAAGCCCGGAGGAGCGGCAGCAGCCGGCGGCGGTAGCGCTGACGCGGGCGCCGTGGATCCTCCTGGCGCTCACCGCCGGGCTGCTCGCTGCGAGTACGCTCCACCAGGTCGCGGGCACCGCGGTGTCGCAGGCGATTGGCTTTCTGCCCCTGGCATTGCTCCTGGGTAATCAGATCGCGGCGCGGGCCGCCGCCGCTACGGCGCGCGGATTGGCGCTGCACGAAGTGGATCGTGATACCTGGTGGTCGCACTCGCTGGCGGAGCTGCGCGGTTCCGCGCTGGTCGCACTCGTGACCGGGTTTGCAGGCGCCGCGATTGCGGGGCTATGGGGCGGCGGGCTGCTGGGCGCGGTTGTGGGGTGCAGCCTTGTCTCCGTGGTGCTCGCCGCGAGTGTGGTCGGCCTCTCCATACCGCTCCTGGAGGCAGCCGTTCGCCTCGACCCGGCGGTTGCCCTCCGGCCGATCGTGATCAGCATCCTCGCGGTGATGGCGCCCGCCATCTACGCCGGCTTCGCAAGCCTCTTCCTGCGTTGAGCCGATCTCAGCGCACGCGCACGAGGTAGATGTCGCGTCGCTCTCCCTGTTGCACTTCCAGGAAGGTGCGGCCTGGGAAGCGACCGCGGATCAGCACGCGGTCACTCTCGCGCGCGACGACACGGGCGACGCGCTCCTCGCGAGTGGCCGCCTCCTGGTAGCCGTTCACGAAGAGCGTGGCTGTTTGACCAACCGGGATCTCCAGGATGCCCGCGGCACTTCCTACGAAATCGGGTGGCGCCGTCACGGTGCTGCTCGGGGGTGCGGCGGGGGAGGGCGCCGGCGGATAGAAGGGGATCTCGCGCCCCGGGGGGATCGGTGCCGGAGAGCGGCGGACGCGCTCTCGTCTGGGGCGGGAATGCCGTCGCGTCGGCCAGCCGGGGCCAAGCCCAGGTTCCTCTGAGAACGGCGACGGCTGCCACTCCTGGTCATACCCCATGGCGTCCGGCAGCGAGTGATCCGGCGGAGAGTCATACATCTCGGGTGTGGTCCGCCACGAGGCATCACTCTCGGTGCCTACTGGGGGAGAGGAGGGGGCATACTCCATCCGCGCTGGCGGAGGCGAGAACTCCGGCGCGCCGGCGGGCTCGTCTGGTTCGACAGCGAGGAGGGCGCGCGCGCCGACGGAGAGCGTGAGGGCTGCGGCGATACCCGCAACCAGCACCACCCCGCGACGCGCGTGTTCTCCCCCGATGCGGTGCATCAGATGAGTGCTTCCGCGCGGGTGACAACCCCGCGCATTCCGTGGCCGATCTGCTCGCGCAGGGCGCGCAACTCGCGGACGATGAGCTCCATCGTCTGTTCATCGGCGACCACCAGAATCACGTTGTTCCTCCGATCGGTGGCGTAGTCGCTTTCGGCAAGGGCATCCATGCGCGCGCCGACCACACCCTCGATCTTGGTGTAGCGGGTGACCGCCATGCTGCGCTGGAAGACCGCGGTGATCTGATCCTCTAGGGCCTCATCGTACACGAGCGTAAGCAACTTCATCAGCGCTTATCCTTCCCGGGCCTCCGGGGCCGATGCGATCGTCTGTATTCATTCCCCCTGATTTTACCAGAGGTCGGCATGGGGGTCAAGCGGCAGCAGGAGGTCAGGAAGTGTGGGGGAAGGGCGTGGCCGGCGGACCCGCGGCCTCCCCACTCGTATCCAGCCGCTCAGGCGGGATCCGACACAGCCCGGCTAGAGACTATCGAGCGCGAAGGAGAGCCCGGGACGACCGTCGGCATCGAGGCATTCGGGGTTGCTGGTAACCGCCGCGTGGTAGGCAGCCTCCCCTTCGGCGCGCCGGCCCAGGGTACACAGGGCGTCTCCCCAGGCCAGGCGGGCCTCGCACCAGCAGGGATCGATCCGCACCGCGTGGCGCATCTCATCCTCGGCGCGTTCCGCTTCGCCCAGGGCGATCCAGGCCTCTGCCAGCGCCCGCCGGCAGTAGGGGTGGTTTGGATGCAGGCCGGCGGCCGTTGTAAGCGCAACCGTGGCATCATGGGGTTCGCCGCGAGCGAGGTGCGCCCGCCCCAGGGCAAGCCACGCCTCCGCGCGTTCCTGACCAATGCGAACCGCGAGGAGGGCGTGCGCCATGCCGGCATCGGGATCCCCCTGCCGGATCGCCAGAAAGGCCAGCGCCTCCGCTGCCGGGGAGTAGGCGGGGTCAAGCTCCAGCGCCGTGCGATACTCATGCAAGGCGCGCTGACCGGCGCCCTGAGCATCGTAGGCATACCCTCGCATCAGGCGGTTGAAGGGCACGCGTTCATCCAGTATGGCATACAGCTCGGCGGCGTCTTGGACGAGGTGACGGGCCTCGCGCACGTGCCGGGCGCGCGCCACGGCACCGAGTGCTCCAGGCGCGGCGGCGGCACCACTGATCGCTAGGTGCATCGCGGTCTCCCACTGGCCGAGGAGCGCCGTCGCATATGCCTGGTTGATCCGTGCGACCACGTTGCCCGGATCCCGCTGGAGCGCCTGCGCATAGGCGCGGTGGGCCGCCTTGATCTGGAGGGCTACCAGGTGCGCGTTCCCCAAATGGATCCAGGGTGCCGGGTTGTCCGGCTCGCGGTCGGTCGCCTCCCATGCTTCCTGACGTGCGCGCTCCAGGAATCCGGGTCCGGTCGGCAGCAGGCGTTCGTGGAGCGGGGTGGTGCGCGGCAGTGGCTGTTCCTCCCGCTCGCACTCCTGTCGCAGGCGGCGCAGATCGGAGAGAAAGTAGCGCACGCCTTCGTAGACCTGGGTGTAGCCCGGGTCGAGCGCGCGCCGGAGGACCGCGTCCACGGTGGCGTACAGCCGGGGATGGCGGTGAGCATCCTGGCGCGTGCTGGCCGCGGGCGCTAGCCGCCGGCGCTGCGCCAGGGCGAAGAGCCTCGCCTCGTACGGCTTTGTTCCGGAGAGGGCATGATACAGCACCTCGCCCAGCATGCGCGCATCTCGCCGCCGGTCGACCTGCCGCTCGCCGGCGAGTGCCTCCGGTCCCGGAAGGAGGATGCCACCCCGCCTCCGGTAGACGCGCGCGGTGCCGAAATCCATCACCTTGGGCGTGCCCGTCTGCGAGATGACGATATTCTCCGCTTTGATATCGCGGTGGTAGATTCCGAGCCCGTGCATGAAGTGAATCGCCTCGGCGACCTGGATGAGGAGATCGAGCGCCTCACGCATGGGGAGGGGACCGTGCATCCGGATCAGATCCTCCAGATCGCCCTCCTCGTGGAGATCCATCAGGATGAACGACTCGTCGGTGGGGATGCCGGTGGCGATGAACCGGATGATGTAGGGGTGCCGGTAGTGGCGCAGCAGCTCGGCGATCTCCATCTCGCGCACGAAACCGCGGTCAGGCGTGGTCGGCACCTTCATCGCCGCCAGGCGCTGGCCGGCAGGCGACTGGGAGCGCACCCGGATCTTGTAGATCTGCCCGTGCGCGCCGCGAACGTTGATCGTCTCCAGGAGCTCGATGTCAGGCACCTTCTGCTCCTCACGCCACGAGAACCTGGTTGCGGATCTCCTCGGCGACCACGAGCCCGGCCTCCCGCAGGATCGAGTTGGGCCGGTTGTCGTTCAGCGGCACCAGGGTGATATCGAGACCCAGCCGGTAAGCGAGCGCGGGCGCCGGATCGTTCGTATCGAAAAACGCCACCGTCGGGATGCCCCGGTTGACGACCGGGCCAAGAAAGCCGTGGTCGGTGACCGCCAGGTCCACCTTCCCCCAATCGCTGATCACCTCTTCAGCGGCGGCCTGCGTGTGCGTGTGCAACAGGCCGCTGCCGTTGCTCACCACGCACACATCTCCCACCCAGTCCACGAACTCCCACGACTGGACCTCCAGGCCAGCGGCGGCATGCACGATCTCCGCGCCCAGCTCGCGCGCGGCATCGGCGATTACCTGGTAGCACGCCACCAGACACCCGGCATGCCCCGTTCCGAAGAAGATCGATCCCCCTCGCAACGCTGTCTCGCGCACCTTTCTGGCGCACTCACGCAGCCCGCGAAGTGTGGCGCGGGGGCTGATGTAGCCCTGACCGACGGTGTGCCTTGGATCCTTGGAGCAGCCGGTGACGCTGGCGATGGCGTCCAGCAGCGCCGTGGTGTTCCAGCGCTCGCCATTGCGCACCGCCTCCTCGACCGCCGCGATGCCCAGGGTGACGTAGGGATCGCCCGACTTCATCCTGCCGATCGATTCGAGGTTGTTCTGGCGTGTGTGAGCGCCCTCTGGCCCGCAGATGCGCAGCCAGGTGAGCCGCTCCATCGTCTCGTTATCTGTCACCGCTGCCGCCCCTCCTCATCAACGCGAAGTGAGACCGCCGCAGCCGCGCTGCCCTGCCGTAGCAAACAGTGATTTGATGCGGCTTTTCCCCGGTGCGGGAAGCGCGAAACGCGGGGCGCGAGCGGCCTCCGGGAAGGGACGTCAGGAAGTGGGCAGACGGTCTCGCAGAGCGCGCACCGCCTCGTCGAGACGCTGGTCGAGGCGGACGAGATCGGTGCCGCGCCCCGAGAGCGTGACGCGGATCCCGTGTCCAGACTCGAAGTCGCGCGCGTGCGACTTGATGTAAAGATCGGGGAAGAGCGCGACCACCTCGCGGATGAGGGGTGCCAGGGCCGACTCATCATTGCTTGCGACGAGCACCTCTCGCTCACGGGCGACACCCGCGCCAAGGATCGAGAGGAGCGTCGGGCGCAACGGACCTTCGAAAATCGCCTTCAACTCCCTCGGCACGCCCGGAAGGCAGACGACCGTAGTCTCCCCCAGGTGCAGGAGCACCCCAGGCGCCGCGCCGGCCGGGTTGTGGACCGGCTCCGCGCCTCGCGGGAGGATCGCCATCTTCAAACGGTCGGGGGTGACCTCCGGCGTGGCGACGGCGCCGTCGCGGTAAAGCGCCTCGTAGCGGGTGGCTACCATGGCTCGGGCATCGGGGTGTTCCTGCAGCGGCTGCCCGGCAGCCATCGCCACGCCCTGGAGGGTGAGATCGTCGGCGGTGGGGCCCAATCCGCCCATGACCAGGAGCAGTGCGGTACCCCGGTCTCGCGCGCCGCGCACCTCCTCCGCGATCGCTTCGGTGTCATCGCGCAGGAGCACCGCGCGCCGTACGGCTGCACCCAATGCCGTGATCTGGTGGCACAGCCAGTGGGTGTTGGTGTCTTGCGTGATGCCGTCCAGGAGTTCATTCCCGACGGCCAGGATTTCGATGGCGACAGGGTGTCTCTCATCTGTTTCGGCGGGCTGCTGGCCCGCGTTGTCTAGTACGATGTTCATTGAAATCTGCCTCGAAGAGGGTTAGGCGGCGCGATGCATGGGTAGACCACACGGTATGGCAGAGAACAAACGTGCGAAGAGACTACGCTTGGTAGACCAAGTACTGTCTCGCCTCTCTCGGGTGACTTCATCCGGGAATTTCATTCCAGAGATCGATGGTCTACGCTTCTTTGCAATCGCCGCCGTCGTGCTCTTCCATATCGCCGAGCATGTACGATTCCACGGCCCGGTTCACTATGCGGAGGCACCGCGGAGCAGCATCTACCGGCTATGCAGCGGAGGCTTCGTCGGCGTGGAGCTTTTCTTCACCATCAGCGGGTTCATCCTGTTCCTGCCGTACGCCGCGCACTTCCTGCGAGGGGGGAAGCGGCCCAGGCTGCGCCAGTACTACTTCCGACGCGTCTCGCGCATCGAGCCGCCCTACCTCATCCACCTGGGGATCGCCTTCGTGATCGCGTTGGTGATCGACAATCACGATCCACTGCAACTCGCGCCGCATCTCATGGCGAGCGCATTCTATCTGCACAACCTGATCTATGGCATGAGCAGCACATTGAACACGGTGGCGTGGTCGCTGGAGATTGAGGTCCAGTTCTATTTGTTGGCGCCGCTGCTGGCGGGCCTCTACCGCATCCGCCGCTCGCATCAGAGGCGCCTGGCCTGGCTGGCCCTCACGATGAGCGCCATGGCTTGGCAGCCCTGCCTCTCCTCTCCATTCCATTGCTCGCTTCTGGCCTACCTTCCCTACTTCCTGGTTGGTTTCCTGCTGGCTGACCTCTTCATCACCGCCTGGAACCGGCCTCCAACGACGACATGGAAGCAGGATCTGATGGCAACCGGGGCCTGGCTGCTGCTCATACCGGCCACCGAGCTGGTGGCCTGGCGGCAATGGATTCTGCCACCGCTGATCCTGCTCGCCTACGTGGGCGCGTTCCGGGGCAGGTACTGGCGCCAGATCGTCAGCAACCGCTGGCTGGTCGTCACCGGCGGCATGTGCTACACGATCTATCTGTACCACGTGTTTATCATCGGACTGGTAGGGCGCGTGGCAAGTCGGGTGATGGTCACGCAGCTCTACTGGGCGAACTTTCTCCTCTTCCTGATCCCGAGCACCATCGCGGTGCTTGCCGTGTGCGCCATACTGTTCCTGCTCTTCGAGAAGCCGTTCATGTACCGCGACTGGCCGCAAACGTGGCGCGCGGCGGTGCTCTCACGGCTGGCACCCCGAGGCGTGAGGGGATGAGCGCCGGCGCGGATGATAGCGTGCCCTGGAGTGGGCGCTACTCGCGCCAGATGCCCGCTAGAGCCGGATGCACCGATATCGTGTCGAGACGCTGGTCAAGGGTTTCGGCGGGGAGGGGGCCATCCTCGGTGAGGATGCCATCGAGCAGGGAGTGGGGCGTCAGGTCGTAGTAGAAGTTGAGCGGCGTCACTCCGGGCGGCGCGTCCGGGAGCACCTCGGCCGGGTCGCGTTCCGGCACGGGAGGATGTTCGCCGCAGGCGCTCGGCAACAGCTTCTCGTCGGTGGCCAGCGCATACGTGGGGACCCCGCAGTAACGCGCCGCGACGGCCAGCCCGAGGGTGCCCACCTTGTGTACGAGTCCTGCGGCGCAGACCGTATCCGCGCCCATCAAGAGAAGATCGCACTGCGAGAGCAGCGCGGGCGCGGCGGCATCCACGACGAGCGTGACGAGCACTCCCGCCGCGGCGAGGCGGGCAGCCAACGCCCGCCCCTCGAACCCGGGGCGCGACTCGGTGCAGAACACCTCGATGCGCCGGCCAACGGCGTGCGCGCCCAGGATCGCCTCGGCCACCAGGCTACTCGATGAATGCGTGAGCACGCGCCCGTCCGGGAGTACCGTCGCGCCCTGGCGTGATGCCTGCGCTGCGTGCCGTCGGAGGTCCGACATGAACTCCTTCGCCGCGGCCCGTGTGGCGGCGTTGCTGGCTGGGTGGCTCTCTGCCGCGAGGAGCACGGCGTTTGCCAGGCGGAGGAGCGGTGCCATCGCCGGTTGCGCCTTCGCGAGCGCGACACAGAGGGCGGGCAGCTCTTCGGCGGGCAGGCTTTGAGCGGCGGTGAGCAGCGCCGCCGCGCGTTCGGCGAGAGCGGTGGCACCGGAGCGGCTATCCGCGGCGATCTCGGCAATTCCAGCGGTGAGATCCACTATTCCAGCCCCCGGAGATCGCGCTCGTCGGCCTGGAAGGCATCGCGCAGAACATGCACCTCCGTGCTGCCCCCGGGGAGAAGGATGACTTCGATCACATCGAAGCGCCAGGGGCGCTCCTCGCCAAGGGCGGTGGCATAGAGGGCGGCGGCCCGCGTCATCTTCCGTTGCTTGGCGCGGCCAACGGCCTCTCGTGGAAGACCTCTGCTCAGATCGGAGCGCGCCTTCACCTCGGCGAAGACGAGGTACTCGCCCTCATCGGCGATCAGGTCGATCTCGCCGATGCACACGCTGCCAAGAACGGCGCGATATCCCTGTTCCCGGATGCGGTAGCCCATCTCGACGAGCCGGGCGGCGGCCTCGCGCTCGCCGAAGCGCCCGATGCCTCGCCTACTCCTCACTATCGGCCTCCTGGCTGAAGAGAACCGGCTGCTCCAGGAAATCGCGCACGGGAGCGAAGCTGCGCCGGTGCGCGGGGCAAACCCCATAGCGGGCGATCCGTGCCAGATGCTGGGGCGTGCCATATCCCTTATGCGCGGCGAATCCGTAGTGCGGATACTCGCGGTCTAGCTCGACCAGAAGGCGGTCTCGCGTTACCTTCGCGATGATGGACGCGGCGCCGATGCAGGGGCAGAGGCGGTCTCCATGGGCCAAGCCGCGTTGGGGGTAGGGGAGATCCGGGATGTGAACATAATCGACGAGGACGAACTCTGGTGCTGGGTGCAACGCGAGCACCGCCTGGCGCATGGCCAGGCGCGTCGCCTGGAGAATATTGACACGGTCGATCAGGTCGACATCAGAGATCCCGATGCCGACGGTGACGGCGCCTTCGAGGATAGCATGGTAGACGCGTTCGCGTTGAGCGACCGTGAGGCGCTTGGAGTCGTTGATCCCCTCGATGGGGCAAGGATGCGGGAGAATGACGGCGGCGGCGACGACCGGTCCGGCAAGTGGCCCGCGACCGGCCTCATCGACGCCGGCGATGCGCGCATAGCCGGCCGCCCGGAGTACATCCTCCGGGGCGGCCTCAGAGGCGGGCGCGTCAGTGGATGACGCCAATCCGGCTAAGCGGCCAGAAGATGACCAGTGCTTTCCCGCGGATTCGGTCGGCATCCAGCGGCCCCCACGCATGGCTATCATTGCTGTCATTCCGGTTGTCGCCCATGACAAACACCTTGCCAGGCTCTACGGTGACCGGAGGCATATCGTAGACCGGTGGCTCGGCGATGTAGGGCTCCTCCTGTGGCTTGCCATTGATGAAGACCATGCCATCGCGCACTTCGATCACATCGCCAGGGAGGGCGATCAGGCGCTTGATGAAGTCCTTCTCATCCAGGGCAGCCTCCGGCGGTGCTTTGAAGACGACGACATCGCTGCGGCGCAGTGGCTGGAACCGATAGGTGAACTTGCTCACCAGGATCTTGTCGTTCTCCACCAACGTCGGGCGCATCGATCCAGAGGGGATGTAAAAGGCCTGGACGACAAAGGGCCGGATGATCATGAAGACGAGCACCAGCGCGATCAGACCGGAATCGATGAACTCCAGAACAGAGGAGCGCATCTCCTCGGCCCGCGAGCGGGTCGAGGACGCCTCGGGGTCGCCATCGCCTGCGGCCGCATCGGCGCCGCCGGAGTTGGCATCAGAAGGCATGGAGTTGGGATGCGTGGCCGGCCGGTCGCCGCCGAAGAGGCCGGCGAGGCCGCCAAAGACGGCCGCGCGCATGCGCGCGAGGGATTCCGCCTGGCTGGTGAGAAGCACCCGAATCGCGACGAGAACGACAAACGCAATTCCGACCTTCCAGGAGTTGGCCAGGTCGTTCATTGCCGATTCCCAGCTCACCGATTGCACCTCCCCCTCTATCCTCTCTCGTATCCGCTACCGCAACACACTCCGCGCCCCGGTTCCCTGCCGATGCCGATGCAGATCCGGGTATTACAGAGGACACTATGGCATGCACCGCGGTTTCGCATGATAGGCGGATGCGATGAAGATCGCGGCGGGATCGCGCTCCGAGCAGTGGCAGGGGAGGGGATGAGGCTGCCTCATCCCCTCGTAATTAGCGGGTCAGCGCAGCTCCTTGAGGCGCGCGGCCTTGCCGACCTTCTTGCGCAGGTAGAAGAGCTTGGCGCGCCGCACTCGGCCGCGCCGCACCACGTCGATCTTATCGACCTTGGGCGAATGAAGCATGAAGGTGCGCTCCACGCCCACGGTATGCGAGATCTTGCGCACCGTGAAGCTCTCGCGGATCCCGTCGTGCTTCCGGTCGATGCAGATCCCCTCGAAGACCTGGATGCGCTCCTTGCCGCCCTCGACGACCTTCACGTGAACGCGAAGCGTGTCGCCTGCGCGGAACGGGGGCCGATCATCCCGCGTCTGCTCTTTCTCAATGGCCTCAATGATGCTTGCCAATGTCCTCTCCTCCCCTACGCGGAACAGCAACAGAAGCTCCCCTCCGGCAGAGCCAAAGGGGAGAGGGCTTCCCCCGTCCCGCTCAAACGCCGCCGGACGTATCCTCTCCAGCGGCCAACAACTCCCCGTGCGTCTTCCGAGATTGAATCTCGGCGAGGAAGCGCTTGTCTTCCTCAGTCAAGTGCGCCTGTTCCAGAAGCTCCGGTCGCCGCGCGAGCGTGCGCTCCAGGCTTTGCCGGCGGCGCCACCGGCGCACCTCCTCATGGTGCCCCGACAGGAGCACTGCGGGCACCTGGCGACCCTCAAACTCAAAGGGCCGCGTATACTGCGGGTACTCCAGCAGGCCCTCGGAGAACGACTCCTCGGCCGCCGATTCCTCGCCCCCCAGCACGCCCGGCACGAGGCGGCTCACGGCATCCGTGATCACCAACGCCGGCAACTCGCCTCCGGTGAGCACGTAGTCGCCGATGGAGACCTCTCGCGCATGCGCCAACTCGCGGACCCGATCATCGACACCCTCGTAGTGGCCACAGATGATCACCATGTGCGTACACTGCGCCAGCTCGCGCGCCATCGCCTGGTCGAACACCTCTCCGGCGGGCGATGTGAGCAGGATGGCCCGGCCGGGCACCTCCTGGTCGGGCGGTGGCCCGCCCGCGCACACCGCGCGCAGCGCCGCGTAGATCGGATCCGGCTTCATCACCATCCCCGGCCCGCCACCGTACGGATAGTCATCCGTACTCTGGTGCCGGTCGGTGGCAAAGTCGCGGATATTCACGACCTCGGTCCGGATCAGGCCCCTCTCGCGGGCCCGCTTCAGGATGCTCTCCTCCAATGGCGCGCGCACCATCTCTGGGAAGATCGTGAGAATGGAGATGCGCACGCACCTACCTCCTGCCTGCCCCGCCGAACGGGATGACTCCCAGCCGGCGTGCCACCAGTCAAGGGGGCGGAGAGATGCCGGACCGGGCACGCGTCACCCGCGCGGGTCTGTCCGGCCGCACGCGCCTCGGGGTCCGGTTCCTACTCGGCGAAGCTTTCCTCGGGGGGACGAACGACGATGCGCCGTCCCTGCATGTCAATCTCGGTGACGTAATCGCGAACCGCGGGGTAAAGATACTCGCCGACGACGTAGACATCATTCGCCGGTAGCTGGAGCACCTCTTCCACCTGGCCCAGCAAACGGCCGTCGGTAGTGTAGACATCCAGGCCGATGATATCGTCGATGAAGTACTCGCCCGGCGGCAACTCGCGACGCTCCGCCTTCGGGATGGCCACCAGGGCTCCCTGGAGGCGCCTCGCGGCGGGAACGGTCGTCACGCCAGCCAGGGTGAGGATGATCTCCTTGCCATGCCGGCGCGAGCGCTCGACGGGAACGACCCACTCACGCTCCTCGTGGCGCAGGCAGACCTCTTTCAGGTCGCGGAAGCGCTCGACGCTGTCCGGCTCCGGCCGGACACGGACTTCGCCGTGGATCCCGTGCGCCGCGGCCACCTGGCCGATGACGACCTCGCACTCTTCGGGCTTCATGCCGAGGGCTGTGGCTCCCGAAGCTCGACCACCTGGTCATCCTTCACGATGATCTCAGCCTCGGCAAGCTTCGCCTGCAGATTGTCGCCCACCTGGATGTCGACGAACCCCTCCAGGGTGCCCTGGGTGTACTCCGAGCCAAGCTCAAGCGCCGTGATCTCCTCGCGCTGGTTGGTGAGCTGCTCCTTCATCTCATCCTGGCGGCGCTTCTCTGCCTCGATGCGCCGGCGGAACTCGGCCGCCTGGTTCAGATCCTGGCGCTGGAGCTCCGTCAGGTAGATGCGCGAGCGAAAATCGATCTGGCTGCGTGCCTGGTCGATCTGTTCCAGGGCCTCATCCAGAGCCTTGAGCGTCTCCTCTTTGAACTTCTCTGTGACGATGACCTTGAGGGTCACCGTTCGGCGAAGCTGCATGCGTTTCCCCGTTTCACTTCCCGCCAGGCCCGCGGGCCCAGCGCATTCAATGGCTGTCAAGCCGCCGCACACCCGTCGGCCAGCCTGCCAGAGATGCCTAACCCAAGCGTCCCCAGGGTTTCCCCCACCCAAACCGATTGCGGCCCCGGTACTGCCGGGGGCCGCGTCGGCGAGACTATCTATCCGATGATGTCTGGGGATGGGCCACCCTGAGGGCGCGAAACAACCTGCCTCAGTCGTCCGTCACGATGTCGACCGAGACACGCCCGTACGTTTTCGATGCCGCCGCCTTCACGAGAGTCCGCAGAGCGTTGGCAGTCTTTCCGCCTCTCCCGATCACCTTACCCACATCCGCGGGATCGACACGTACCTCGTACAAATCGCCATCATGGTCGTGCGATGCGGTAATCTCGACGGCCTCCGGATGGTCCACGAGCGCCTTGACCAGGTATTCGACCAGGTCTTTCATCTCATCTCCCAAGCAGCCTGGCGCCGGTATGCCCCGTAGGGGAGTGGTATGGCCAGGCTGCGGAGCTCGGGTGGGCCGTGGGTCGTCAGGAAGCCTCGGCCTTCGCGGCGCGCTTTGCCTCCGCGAAACGGCTCAAAATGCCCTGCTGCTTGAGCAGCGAACGCGCGGTATCGGTGGGCTGGGCACCCTTGCTCAGCCATTCCAGCGCCCGGTCCTCCTTGATGACGACCGTAGCGGGGTCAGTGCGCGGGTTGTAATGGCCGATGGTCTCAATAAAGGCACCGTCACGCGGCGCCGACGAATCCGCAACGACAACACGGTAAACCGGCTGGTGGCGGCTGCCCATGCGCCGGAGCCTGATCTTAACTGCCAAGAGTGGTTCCCTCCTCGGTGTGTTTCAAGGCCCCACCGCGCCAGAATGCCCGGCGCGATGGCCTCTCCTCAGAACGAAAACGGCAAACGTGTCGGTCGCTTGCGCCCGCTCTCCATCTCGGTGAACTGGCGCAGCATCCTCTTCATCTGCTCGAACTGGTTCAGCATCTGGTTGACATCCTGTACGGCGGTGCCGCTGCCGCGCGCGATCCGCCGCCGGCGGCTGCCGTTGAGGATCTGGGGGTGTCGTCGCTCCTGAACCGTCATCGACTGGATGATTGCCTCTACCCGTTTCAGGTGGCTCTCATCCACCTGAACTTGACGCCGGCCCATCAGGCCGCTGAGGCCCGGTATCATCCCGAGCACCTGATCCAATGGGCCCATCTGTTTGACGGCGGCAAGCTGCTCGAGATAGTCCTCGAGATTGAAGTCCTTGGAGCGAAGCCGCTCCTCAAGCTCGCGCTCTCGCTCCTTGCTCACCGCCTGCGTCGCGCGCTCGATCAGCGAGAGCATGTCGCCCATGCCGAGGATGCGGTTGGCCATCCGGTCCGGATGGAACGCCTCCAGCGCATCCATCTTCTCGCCAATGCCGACAAACTTGATGGGCCGGCCGGTCACCGCGCGGATCGAGATCGCCGCGCCACCGCGCGTATCGCTGTCCAACTTGGTGAGGATGAAGCCATCCACCGGCAGCGCCGCGCTGAACTGCTCGGCAATGTTCACCGCGTCTTGACCCGTCATTGCATCGACCACGAGAAGCGTTTCGTGGATCGTCACGGCATCCGCGATCTGCTTCGCCTCGTGCATCATCTCCTCATCCACGTGCAGGCGTCCTGCCGTGTCGAGGATGACCACGTCGTGGCCATGCGATTCGGCATGGCTGACCGCGGCGCGCGCGATCTGAGCCGGCTGCTGCTCGCCCAGCGTGAAGACGGGGATGTCGAGGCCGGAGCCCACCACCTGCAACTGCTTGATGGCCGCCGGGCGGTGGATATCGAGGGCGGCAAGCAGCGGGCGCTTTCCCTGCTTGCGCAGGTGGAGCGCGAGCTTGCCCGCCTGGGTCGTCTTTCCACTTCCCTGCAGGCCCACCAGCATGATCACGGTGGGGGGCTTCGAGGCAATCTGGAGGCGCGCCTCACTGCTGCCCAGGAGTCTCGTCAGCTCCTCCTGGACAATCTTGATGACGTGCTGCTCCGGGGTGAGACTCTGCAACACCTCTTGCCCGATGGCCCGCTCCTTGATGGCCGCGACCAACTCCTTGACCACCTTGAAGTTGACGTCCGCCTCGAGCAAGGCGAGCCGAACCTGCCGGAGCGCGTCGTTGACGTCTTGCTCCGTCAGCTTCCCCTTATCACGCAGGCCCTTGAAGATGCCCTGTAACCTATCTGTCAGACTTTCGAACATAGCGATAATCTCGATGTACCGGACAAGTATAGCACAGGAGACGAACCCAAGTCAATGCAAGATTGATGCGCGAGGTGGACGACACCCCTCCCGAGGAGGGAGCTCTCGCGATGGGCGTCGCCCCCTGATGGCAGGAGTCCGCCGGGCACGAGCCCGAATAGGAGCAAGGCTGCTCGTGCGCCCGCGCGCTCGCCGATGCCGGAGGGGGACGCGGCCCGCGTGTGGAAGGGCGATGGAAAAGCCCCCTCCTGCGCGAGGCGGTACCTGCGCGCTATCGCGGGATGAGGGAATTGGGAACAGTATGGCCTATCGTGACCTCAAGGAGTTTGTGAAAGTCCTCCGAGAACGGGGGGAGCTGAAAGAGATCCAGGCCGAGGTAGATCCCTGCCTCGAGATCACCGAGATCACCGACCGCGTCGTGAAGCGGCAGGGGCCCGCGCTCCTTTTCACCAACGTGAAAGGACACCGCTGGCCGGTGCTGATCAACGCCTTCGGCACGATGGAGCGGATGGCCCTGGCGCTTGGTGCCGAGAGCATCGACGCGCTGGCCGCCGAGATTGCCGAGCTGCTGGAGCCGAGGATCCCCGCGTCGCTCGTGGGCAAGCTGCAGATGCTCCCACGCCTCAAGGTGCTGGCGGATATGGCGACGCGCACCGTCACGTCTGCCCCTTGCCAGGAAGTGGTGATCACCGATTCCCCCTCGCTCGATCTGCTCCCAATTATCCAGTGCTGGCCGCTGGATGGCGGGCCGTATATCACGCTTCCCCTGGTGATCACGAAGCATCCGGAGCGGGGAACGCGCAACGTCGGGATGTACCGCCTCCAGAAGTTTGATGCGCGCACCCTGGGGATGCACTGGCAGCGCCACAAGGGGGGCGCAACGCATTACCGCGTCGCCGAGGCGCTTGGCCGCCGTCTGGAGGTGGCCATTGCCCTCGGACCCGACCCGGCGGTGACCTACGCGGCGACGGCGCCTCTCCCAGACGAGATGGACGAACTGATGCTGGCAGGCTACCTGCGGCGGCGGCCCGTGGAGTTGGTGAAGTGTCGCACCATCGACCTGGAGGTACCCGCGAACGCGCAGATCGTCCTGGAGGGCTATGTGGAGCCCGGAGAGCGCCGGCGCGAGGGCCCGTTCGGGGACCACACCGGCTTCTATTCGCTGGCGGACGACTATCCCGTTTTCCACCTCACGGCGATCACGCACCAGCGCGATCCAATCTACCCGACCACCGTGGTGGGCGTTCCCCCCATGGAAGATGGCCCGATGGGGAAGGCGACGGAGCGCCTCTTTCTCCCGCTGATCCGCAAGAGCGTGCCCGAAATCGTGGATCTCAACCTCCCGGTGGAGGGCGCTTTCCATAACCTGGCGATCGTCTCCATCGAGAAGCGCTATCCAGGGCACGCGCGCAAGGTGATGCACGCCATCTGGGGCCTGGGCCAGCTCATGTCGACAAAGATCGTCGTCGTCGTGGATCAAGAGTGCAACGTCCAGGACCTCGGCGAGGTGATCTGGCGCGTGGGTGCCAATCTCGATCCCAGACGCGACGTGGTCCTCTCCGAGGGCCCGACTGATGTCCTCGATCACGCCTCGCAGATGCCGGACTGGGGCGGCAAGCTAGGCCTCGATGCGACACGCAAGTGGCTGGAAGAAGGGCATACCCGGGAGTGGCCTCCAGAGATCGTCATGTCGCAGGAAGTGAAGGCACGCGTGGATGCGATCTGGCCAAAGCTGGGGCTGTAGCCTGCCCGGCCGTTCAATAGAGTGGAGGCGGAGGGGGCGGGCGCCCCTCCGCCTCTCGTAGAGGAACAGGGCCAGTAGTTCCTCCCACCACTTTCAATTATCGGCTCCTTCAAAGTGCCTTCCATGCGCCGATGGGCCTGCCCGCCACGGGGCCCCGGTCCTAACGCGGTAGCTACTCCATCGGAGTATGTATCTCACCCGCGAGGGGGGCAGGTGCGTGCTACGAGTGCTCGCCCTGCTTCGGTCCTAACGGGGCGCGTCTCCCTCACGGCTTTCCCGGCTCTGTTTGCCACCGCCTGGCTTGGGGTACACTACAACAAGGCGCTATGCAGCGCGGCCTGGCTATCGCGCTGGAAGCCGCCGGCAGGGAGATAAGGAATGCTGGATGAGAACGAGAGCGCTGCCCGAGATCAACTTGGCAAGGCCGAGGAGAGCGCCCTGAAGCAGCTGCTGGAGAGGAGCCCGGGCTTCGAGCAGTGCGTGGGCGACTACGCGATTGCCGTCGCTACAGGGGGCGCGCGGGGGGCATGGGTGTGGCATGCGGGCGCTCTCCACTGGCGGAACCCCTCCCCGAGCGAGAATCAGCACGTGGAGGTCGTGGTGCGCGACGCGGTAGACGGCCGGTTCATCCCCGGCCTGAGCGTCTATGTGACGCTTTCTACGCCGGGAGGGCAAGAGCTGGGTACCAAGGTCCAGCCTTTCCTTTGGCATCCCTTCCTCTACCACTACGGCGCCAACTGGTGCATTCCAAAGGAGGGCGATTACACCGTCACCGTGCGCGTCGAGCCCGCCACCTTCCCGCGCCATGGGAAGGGGATGGGCGAGCGCTATACCCGCGAAGAGGTGGCCGTCTTCGCCGGCCTCCGCATGGAGCCTGCGCTTAAAGAGGAGTAGCCCCGCCGCCGGGGCCGGCCGGCGTCGATGCCGCGGATGGAGGAGACGGGCGGGGATGGGGGCTGTGCGAGCACCGCCAGCCTTCGTACGCCCCGACCGCGGGCCGGCGCCGATACCGCGGAGGAAGGGGACCGCCGCGGAGTGCGGGCGCATGGGCCTCTATAGGTGCGGATCTACAGGCCTGCGGGAGCCAGCCAGTAGGGCTTTGCCTACGAGCAGCGCTGACGTCTGCATCCGCGCGATGCCCCTGGCATCACCGATGGCCCTTCTTCAGGACAGAGTCTCCGCTTTGTGTTATAATAGGGTATCGGCGTCCTACGCCAGGGCGTCCTAATCCGACGATCGGCAATCTGCGATCCGCGATTGCCGGAGGAGTGACCATGCGCAGCGACACGATCAAGAAGGGCTATGATAAAGCCCCGCACCGCAGCTTGCTCAAGGCGGTCGGGGTGACCGATGCGGACATGGAGAAGCCGTTCATCGGGATTGCCAACTCTTACACCGATATTGTACCTGGCCACGCTCACCTCTACGGCTTTGGCGAGGTGGTGAAGCAGGCCGTGCGCGAGGCCGGCGGCGTCCCCTTCGTTTTCAACACCATCGCCGTGGATGATGGCATTGCCATGGGGCATCTGGGCATGCGCTACTCCCTCGCCAGCCGCGAGTTGATCGCCGACTGCGTGGAGACGATGGTCGCGGCGCATTGCTTCGACGCCCTGATCTGCATCCCGAACTGCGACAAGATCGTGCCGGGCATGTTGAACGCGGCGATGCGCCTCAACGTGCCCACGCTCTTCGTGAGTGGGGGCCCGATGGCCGCGGGCCGCACCCCTTCCGGCAAGAGCATCGATCTCATCTCGGTCTTCGAGGGCGTGGGCGCGGTGCAGGCCGGGCTCATCGATGAGGCCCGACTGAAGGAGCTGGAGGACTATGGCTGCCCGGGATGCGGCTCCTGTTCCGGCATGTTTACCGCCAACTCGATGAACTGCCTGTGCGAGGCACTGGGCATGGCCCTTCCCGGCAACGGAACCATCCTGGCGAAGTCGCCCCAGCGTCTGGAGCTGGCGCGCGCCGCGGCCCGGCAGATTATGAAGCTGGTCGAGGCCGACCTGCGCCCGCGTGACATCGTCACCGCCGACGCCATCGACAACGCCTTCATCCTCGATATGGCGATGGGTGGCTCGACGAATACGGTTCTGCATACCCTGGCGTTGGCAACAGAGGCCGGCGTGGACTACCCGCTATCGCGGCTCGACGCGCTCGCGGACCGCGTGCCGTATGTGTGCAAAGTGAGCCCGGCAGGCCACTATCACATGGAGGACGTGGATCGCGCGGGCGGCGTGATGGCTATCTTGAAGGAAGTCGCGAGCCGGCCCGGTGTGTTGCACCTGGACGCGAAGACCGTGACCCTTGGCACTCTCGGCGAGAGCATCGCGCGCGCCGAGAACCGCGATACCGACGTCATCCGCACCGTGGAGAACGCCTACGCGCCCACGGGAGGACTCGCCGTCCTCACAGGCAACCTGGCGCCTGATGGCGCCGTGCTGAAGACGGACGCCGTGGCCCCGGGCATCACCCGCCATGAGGGTCCTGCGGTGGTGTTCAATTCGCAGGACGAGGCGCTCGAAGGGATTGCGGCGCAGCGTGTCAAAGAGGGCGATGTGGTGGTCATCCGGTATGAAGGCCCCAAGGGAGGCCCCGGCATGCCGGAGATGCTCTCGCCGACATCGATGATCGTGGGCCAGGGCCTCGGCCAGAAGGTGGCGCTGATTACGGATGGGCGCTTCTCTGGGGGCACGCGCGGCATCTGCCTCGGGCATATCTCGCCGGAAGCGGCCGAGGGAGGCCCCATCGGCCTCCTGCATGACGGCGACATCGTGGTGGTCGATATCACCAATCGCCGCCTGGAGGTGAAGCTGAGCGATGAGGAGTTGGCCCGGCGCAAGGCGGAGTGGAGAGCGCCGGATCCGAAGGTGAAATCTGGTTGGCTCGCTCGCTACCAGAAGATGGTCACCTCGGCGAACACCGGGGCGGTCCTTCGCGTCTGAGGCGTCCGTTCTCATAGACGACCATGGCGTTCGATAGCATAGCGATGGCTGCGGTCGCCCGGGAGATCGACTCCCTGGCCGGGGCGCAGGTGCAGCAGGTGCACCAGCCGGAAGAGGAGACGGTGGTTCTGACTCTCCGCCTTCGGGGGAGAAACCGCCGTCTGCTCCTCTCGGCGCACGCCCGACATGGCCGCGCCCATCTCCTCGCTGATAGGCCCCCCTCTCGGGCAGCGCGCGATGAACGCCCGGAGTGTCCAACAGATGAGGGCATCTCACCGGCCCGACGCTCGATCACCGCGCCTCCTCCCTTCACGATGCTCCTGCGCAAGCACCTGAAGGGTTCCTTCCTTGCAGGCGCCCGGCAGATCGGCTTCGACCGCGTCCTGCACCTCACTTTCCGCTTCGGCGAGACGGAGACGCGCCTCGTGCTGGAGGTGATGGGGAAGCACAGCAACCTGATGCTCGTGAACGCGGGCGGCACCCTCCTGGATGCGATCAAGCGCGTGAGTGCCCGGGAGAGCCGCGTGCGCCCGGTGCATCCGGGGATTCCCTACACGCCGCCTCCCACGGGCGGCAAGCGGGATCCGGCAGAGGCGACCGCCGAGATGATCGCCGCGTTCGTCCGCGAAGATCCCGAGGCGGTGTTAGCGGACCTCCTGCGCGACGAGTTCCCGCTCGGGCCGACGGCGCTTGCCGCGGTGCTGGCACGGTGCCATGTGGATGCGGAGACCCCTGCCGGTGGCGTTGCGCCCGGCGTGGTGGCCAGCGCACTGCGCGCCGTGGCAGACCCGACGACCTACGTGCCCGCGCTCCTCTGCGATGCCCGTGGTGTGCCCGCGGGTGCCGCGTTTCTTCCGGAGACCGAGCCGCCGCCCGGGGGCGAGCGCCAGCCGGCGGAGAGCGCGAGCGAGGCCCTGGAGGATTACTACACCTACCGCATCGCCCATGAAGCCGTGGAGGCCCGTCGGCGCGCGTTTCTGCGCGCGGTGGCCGATACGAGCCGTTATGCCGAACGCCGGATCCGCGAGGCAGAGGAGGGGATCGAAGCCGCGCGGAAAGCCCCGGACCTGGAGCGCGAGGCCACACTCCTCCTCTCGAACCTGGGCCGCATCGCCCGTGGGGCAGAGCAGGTGACCGTCGTGGATTTCTACGATCCGGAGCAGAAGGAGGTCACGCTCACGCTAGACCCGACTCTGCCGGCGCGCGAGCAGGTGGAGAAACGCTTCAAGCGCGCGCGCAAGCTGGTAGACGCGGTGCCGCACCTGGAGCGGCAGTGGGAGGAGGAGCAGGAGCGCGTTTCGGCCCTGCAGGCAATCCGCCCGCTCCTGGAGGCAGCACGCTCGCGAGAGGAGCTGGATGCGCTGGCGCCCGAGCTACGCGCCCTGGGGGTCCTGCGCGAGACACCGGCGCCTGCCACGCGGGAGCGTGCCTCGGCTGCGAGCGGCGTTCAGCACCGGCCCATTGGCGGGTATGAGGTGCTCTTGGGCCGCAACGCCACCGAGAATGACCATCTCACTCGCCATATCGCCGAGCCGGAGGATCTCTGGTTGCATGCCCGAGGAGTGACCTCCGCCCATGTCGTCATCCGCACCGGCAAGCACCCGGAGCGCGTGCCGCCCGAGGTGATCCGCGAGGCCGCGAAGCTGTGCGCCCTCCATAGCGCCTCCAAGCACTCGGCTCTCGTGCCGGTTGACTACACTCTCCGCAAATACGTCGTCAAGCGCCGCGGTTCCGCGCCGGGCACGGTGCAGTATACCCACGAGAAGACGCTGCACGTCGAGCCCGGGCTGTAAGGTCGCGCGGCCTCCCCCCGCATTCGTTGACAATTGTCATAGCGCCTTCTGGCGCAGTGTGCTAAGACGGGACCAACGTTGGGGAAGGGATGAGCTGCCATGTATGCGACGGACCAACTGCGCGACGAGCACGAGAGCATCCAGGTTGTGCTCTCGGTTCTCGAACGTCTATCCGAGGATCTCCAGAGCAAGCGCACCATCAACCTTGACCATGCCGCGGGTATCCTCGACTTCCTGCGCACCTTTGCGGATCGGTGCCACCATGGCAAGGAAGAGGATCTCCTCTTTCCTACCCTGGCGGCCCGGGGTGTGCCTGTCAAGAATGGACCGATTGGCGTGATGCTCTCGGAGCACGCGCAGGGGAGAGCTTACATCCGGGCGATGGGCGAGGCGCTGAAACAAGAGCGCGCCGGGGGGAATGGCGCCCGCGAGTTCGCGGCGAACGCGCTCGGCTACATCGCCTTGCTGCGCGCCCACATCGTCAAGGAGAATCAGGTCCTTTTCCCGATGGCCGAGCGAAGGCTGACTGCCGCGGAGCATAGCCACCTGGCGACTGAGTTTGAGCGCATCGAGAAGGAGCGCGTCGGACCCGGGGTCCACGAGAAGTACCATGCCCTGATCAGCAATTGGCGCGATGCCTACCTCAGCGCCACTCGAGCGTGACCAGGGGACACGCCGGCGCGCCCGGCATACTTCACGCGCGCGTCCGGCGGGGAAACCCGCCGGACGCAGGCCCATCCACCCTACGGGCCGCCGTGCCCGAGGCGATGCGGGTCCGCCTCGGGCACCGGACCGAATAGATCCAACTACTTCATATCCCACATATCTTGAGGCGAGGTGGTTGCCTCAGACTTCATTGCCTTGACGTGTCCGTCTAGGAACGCGATATTGGCCATGCCGCTGTGGCGTATGGCCAGCAGCGAGCGGGCGTCACACGCGGTGCCAGGGCCATACGATGCGAGGTTGGCGGCCGTGAGAGGGCGCAGCTCGCTGCCCTTTTGGGTGGTGGCGGGGCCCATGCCCGTGTTCGGATCCCCGCCCTTGGGGAGCGCGTCGCCCAGCCAGACCGTCGCGGCCGGTTGTTCGATAGAGGCCATCGTGATGACGCCGGTGCCGCCTCCAAGCGCCAGGGCTCTGTTGGCGCCGTAGTAGTTCT
>DUUU01000420.1 GCA_012841485.1 Armatimonadota bacterium | reverse complement strand
CGGTGGGCCGGGGATCGATGTTGGCTGTCAGAACGAAGAGGACGCCGAAGAGGAATCCGCCGCCCGAGTGGAGCAGGGCGGTGCGGTCTCGCTTCCATAGCGCGGCCAGGCCGACGAGGCCAAGCACGAACCCGGGCCAGAGGTACTGCGTGGTCAGCGCCCCGAAGTAACTGGCTGCCTGCTCGGGTGGCGTGACCGGCTTGCCATCCCCCGGCGCGAGCTGGAAGGTGCCGTACTTGGCGCGCAGGAAAAGGCGCATCAAGCCCGAGAGCGTGCTCGAGTCCTCCCAGTGGTGGTCGTGCTGCACCAGCGCCGCGACAGGCAGGTAGGCATAGACAAGCGCCATTCCGAAGGCAAACCACCCCGCCAGCGAGGCCAGCCGGGCGGGGCGCAAGACGCTCCGGTCCACGGCAACGACGAAGAGGAGCAGGCCAGGGTAGGTGAGCACCATCGTGTGGTGGTTGCCCATCGAGACGCCTGCGACGAAGGCGAGGAGGACCAGCAGTTGCCGGGAGACTCTCGCGCCGGGCTCCTGATGGTGGCGCTCTCGCCAAAGGAGGGCGAGGAAAGCGGTGAGGGCCAGGGTGAAGTTGTTGAGGCAGAAGGTCTCTGCCAGGGTGAAGTAGGTCCAGAAGAGGTAGTTGAAGGCAAAAAGGAGCGCGCCGGCAAGGGAGGCCAGAGGGCGCCGCGTGAGAAGGAGGAGGGTGAGAAAGACAAGCGCGACGGAGAGGCCACCGAGGAAGGCGGCCATGAGGTTGGCGCGGTAGGGGATGTCGCCGATGGGCAAGGCGACAAAGAGCTTGCCGATCATAGCATAGAGAGGGTAGCCCGGGGGATGGGCCTCGCGCAGAGAGGCGGCGGCGATGACCATGTCGCCGGTGTCGCCGGGCATGAGGCCAGGGGCCAGGGTGGCGATATAGAAGGCGAAGGTGCAGAGAAAGAGCAGCCCTGCCCAGGGGACGTAGCGCCCCGGAAAGCTCTGCTGTTGCGCGCCCTCGAGAAGGGTCTCCGGGAGAGCCGGCGGTTGGGTGGCGGAATCCTTCGCGGTCTGCATGCGCCGATTATAGCATATGCCTGCCTGTGGGACAACTAATGGGGGTCATGGAGTGAGAAAGCACCCGGAACGGCGGCGCGTTCGCGTGGCGATTGCGGTGGCGCTGCTGGCGATTGGCGCCGCGCGCTTCCTGCCGCTTCTCGCGGGGCAGGTGCTGATCCTGTCGCTCACGCCCCTGTGCGACCAGTGGCACGTGAACATGCCCTTTGCCTTCATCCTGGGCGAGGCGCTGCGCGAGGGCCGTCTCCCCGTCTGGACCGACCGCATCGGTGGCGGCTATCCGCTGCTGGCGCTCGGTGAGGCGGGGGTTCTCTATCCGCCCCACCTGCTTCTCTATCGGCTGTTGCCGCCCGTGGCGGCCTACAACGTCAACGTCATCCTGGCCGTGCTCACCGCCGCGGCGTGCCAGTACTGGCTCTGTCGCGACCTGGGGCGCTCGCGTGCCGCCTCGTTGTTGGGGGCACTGGCCTACGCCTGGTCCGGCTTCTTCGTGTTGCACGTCGCGACGCTGCATAGCGCGCAGGCGGCGGCGTGGATACCCCTGCTGCTGCTGTGCGTCCGGCGAGGCGTGCGCGCGGCCACGCCCGCCGGCTGGATTGGCGCTGGCGTGGTCCTGGCGGTCCAGATCACCACGGGCTACCCACAGATCGTCTACTACTCGGCGCTCGCTGCCTTGCTCCTGGCGATCTGGGAACTGGGGTGGGGCGAGGGACGGGGTGCTCCCGGCGGGCCGGCCGGGAAGGTGCTCAACGGGGTTGGTGGCGCCCTGGTCGTTCTGGCGGTCGCGCTGGGCCTCGCGGCGGCGCATTGGCTGCCTGGCGTGGAGTTGACGCGGCAATCGGGGCGCTCCGGGGGCATCTCCTTTGAACGGGCCACGGAGTTCAGCTTCCCACCCGCGAATCTGCTCACGTTCGTGTCCCCCTGCGTCCACGGCAATCCGGCCACCGGAGGGGAGATGGGGTTTTCGGAGCGCGGGCATTTCTGGGACAACGGCTACGT
>DUUU01000419.1 GCA_012841485.1 Armatimonadota bacterium | reverse complement strand
GTGCCGCGTTTGCGCCCAGATGGCCCGGGGAAAACTGCCCAATGCGAGGATGGTGCCCCCGCTGCGGATCTCAGAGGAGGCTCGTAAGTTGAAGAAGATCTTTGTTACCGGTGGTCAGCCGCTGCAGGGATCGGTCCGCACCAGTGGCAGCAAGAACGCATCCCTGGCCCTCCTTCCGGCTGCGCTCCTTGGATATGGCGAGACTGTTCTCGAAAATGTTCCCCACATTGGCGACATCCACACAATGGAGTTGTTGCTCAACGCGATAGGTGTTCGAGCCCGGCTACTCCCGGATGGACGCATGTTCGTCGATGCTTCGCGGATCGAGACGCACATGGCTCCCTACGAGCTGGTGAAGCGCATGCGAGCCTCCTTCTGCATCGCCGGGCCTTTGCTCGCACGTCTTGGACGCGCGCGCGTTCCTCTTCCCGGCGGGTGCGATATCGGCACTCGCGCCGTGGATTACCACATCAAAGGGATGGAGGCGCTCGGCGCCGAGGTGCGCATCGAGCATGGCTATGTCGAGGCGTATGCCAAGGGCCTCAAGGGCGCCAACATCCTCCTCGATAGCCCGAGCGTGGGCGCCACCTGCCACATCTTGACGATGGCCTGCCTCGCCGAAGGCACGACGGTCATCCAGAATGCCGCCGAGGAGCCCGAGGTGACGGACCTGGCCAACTACGTCAACGCCATGGGGGGCGTGGTACGTGGCGCTGGCACCAGCGTGATCGAGATAGAGGGCGTGAAATCGCTTCGCGGCACCTCGCACCGGGTGATCCCGGACCGCATGGAGGCCGGGTCCTTCATGATTGCTGCTGCTGCCACAGGGGGCGATGTCTGCATCACCGACTGCATCCCGGACCATGTGACCGCGGTGATCCTGAAGCTGCGCGACGCGGGCGTCGATGTGGAGGTCGGGCCCGATTGGGTCCATGTCGCCAGCGCGGGGCGCCCCCGTCCCATCACCGCCAAGACGCTTCCCTATCCGGGCTTTCCCACCGATATGCAGCAGCCGCTCACCTCGTTGCTCACCATCGCCAGCGGCACCTCGGTTGTCACCGAGACGATCTATGAACGCCGCTTCAAGCATGTCGACGAGCTGTGCCAGATGGGCGCGGATATCAAGCAAGAGGGGCAGAGCGCCATCATCACGGGTGTGGACCGCCTCACCGCCGCGCGGGTGACGGCGTCGGATCTGCGCGCCGGCGCGGCGCTGATCATCGCGGGGTTGATGGCCAGGGGCACCACCGAAATCGGAGGCGTCGAGCACATCGAGCGGGGTTACGAAAATATCGCCGCCAAGCTCTCGGGGCTTGGCGCTACCATCGGTTGCTTTGAAGAAGGAGAGGACACCGCCTATGCGCGGGCTTGCGGCTGACCTGGGGATTGATCTTGGCACCGCGAATATTCTGGTCTACGTCAAGGGGAAGGGCGTTGCTCTGCGAGAACCCTCGGTGATCGCGATCAACAAGTCATCCAACCGGATCCTTGCTGTTGGCGAAGAGGCGCGGCAGATGATCGGCAAGACCCCTGGCAACATCGTGGCGATCCGCCCGATGAGTGAAGGGGTCATCGCCGACTATACTTATACTTACCGGATGCTTGAGTACCTGATCACGAAGGTGTGTGGCGCGCGCCGGCTCTTCCGGCCTCGCGTTCTCATCTCCATTCCCTCCAGCGCCACCTCCGTGGAGCGTCGCGCCGTCCTGGAGGCCACCAAGCAGGCTGGAAGCGGCGAGGCCTACCCCATCGAGGAGCCGATGGCTGCCGCGATTGGCGCCGGACTACCGATCGGCAGCCCCAGCGGCAACATGGTGGTCGATATCGGGGGCGGCACGACGGATATCGCTGTCATCTCCCTCGGCGGCATCGTGACCAGCGAGTCACTGCGCGTCGGGGGCACCAAGATGGATGACGTCATCACCCGCCACATCAAGCGCGTCTATAACTTGATGGTTGGCGAGCGCACTGCGGAGGAGATCAAGATCAAGATCGGCTCCGCCTATCCGTTGCAGAGCGAGATGCGCCTCGAAGTGAAGGGGCGCGACCTGGTCGCCGGTCTGCCGAAGACGATCGAGGTCACCTCGGAGGAAGTGCGCGAGGCGCTGGCCGAGCCGATCGGTCAGGTGGTAGAGCGCGTGAAGAACGTCCTCGAACGTACCCCGCCCGAGCTGGGCGCCGACATCATCGAGCGCGGCGTGATGCTCACCGGTGGGGGTGCCCTCCTGCGCGGCCTCGATGAACTGCTCTCACGCGAGCTGAACATCCCCGTGCATATCGCAGAGGACCCACTCTCGTGCGTGGCCGTCGGAACCGGGCGCGCGCTGGATTGGATCCGGACGCAGCAATACGGCATGATCGGCAATAGCTACGACTGAAAGAGGACCCCGCGGCCACAGGGCGCCGCCCGGCTTGGCGGCGTCCGGGAAGGAGACCGGGATGAGTCTTCCGATCAGATGGAGCTGGCTCCTCTGCGCCTCGTTGCTGGGATTGGTTCTCGGGGCCGAAACCGGTAGGGCGGCCGAGGCGGAGCACCCTGCCATTCACGAGCTATCGCAGCGCGGCGTGTTGAAGGGCTATCCACACGGCCAGTTCGAGCCGGAGAAGCCGGTCACCCGCCTGGAGTTGGCGGTGATCCTGGCGCGGCTCGTGCGCGCGATCGAGGCGAATCCGGCTGCCGCGC
>DUUU01000418.1 GCA_012841485.1 Armatimonadota bacterium | reverse complement strand
TGAAGCTTGTGCAGCAGTGCGAGAAGCGGATCGCCGCCGGGCACCTGGAGCAGCCAGACGAGTATGAAGCGATCCCCTATCGCGACCAGATGATGGAGCGCCTGCGCTTCGGGCGTGACTACCTTCTGGGCGTGCTGGAGCGCCGGAGCCTGCGATAGCCCTCGCCGGCAGGGGCAACGGCGCGCCGACTATGCCCCCGCGCCTCGCCGGCCGTGGTATTCCAGGAAGCCCGCGGCGCCATCCTTGCCCATGTAGCGCTCGAGGAGCTTCGGGTCGGTCTTCGAGAGATCGACCAGGACGAGCACGTCGAGGACATCGCTGAAGTCGGGATCGACGTTGAAGCCCAGCGGGCAGGCGCCGAGCTTCAGGTAGTTCTTCAGCAGGATCGGCACGCCCTTCTGGTCTTCCTCGATGTGCGAGATGAGCGACGAAACGCCATCGATATCCGCGGCGTCCTCAAGGGCAGAATAGGTGAGCGCACGCCGGCGGATGCCGGGCTTGGCACGCCGGAAGGGGTTGCGCGGGCGCACGAAGCGCGACCACGGGTGCATCTGCTCCACCTGCCGGAGGTAGGCGACGATCAACTGCCGCGAGATCACCTGGTAACCATTCGAAATGCTCACCGGCCCGAAGAGCGTCTTGCAGTCTGGGTGCCGGCAGACGTATTCGCCGATGCCTCTCCAGAGGAGGAGCAGGCCGGCATAGGAACGCTGGTACTCCGGCCGGACGAAGGAGCGGCCCATCTCCAGCGCCGGACCCATCAGGTTGAAGAGCTCCCGATGGTAGCGGAAGAGCGTCTGGGTGTACAGCCCCCCGAGACCATGGCGCGGGAGGATCTCATCCGTTCGCCCCAGGCGGTAGGCGCCCATGATCTCCTGCTTTTCGCGGCTCCAAACGAAGAGGTGGAGGTAATACTCGTCAAAGGCGTCGATATCCAACGCCTTGCCGGTGCCCTCGCCGGCACCACGGAAGGTGTACTCGCGCAGGCGCCCGATCTCGCGCATCAGGTGCGGGATCTGATCGGCCCGTGCATAGCAGACGAGGTGCTCCTTGCTCTCCACAAGGACCTGCTCCGCGGGCAGGGAGCGGACTTCATCCGTTAGCACCTCGGTGGGCTCTGCCTCGATCAGCGGCTCCAGCTGGGCCACCTTCGGGCGGCGTATCGAACGGCGCGGCGGGGCCGCCTGCGAGCGCGCGCGCATCCCCAGCAGGTAGGTCCGATCACGCAGGGCATCCACCATGTCGGCATCGCTGTAGGCGCAGAGCTTGCGCGAGGGGATTGGATCGCCCACGCGCGCTTCGATCACGCGCCCGCGCTTGTTCACCATCTGGCGCGGGAGCATCACCGTGCGCAGCAGCGGATGGGCCAGACCCAGCATCTGGAAGAGTGGGCCGTTGCACCCGGCGAAAAAGATGGGGAGCGCGGGCGCCTTGGTATGCCGGAAGAGGCGCGCAATGGTGCCGCTCCACTTCGGATCGGTCACCTGCAGGCTGCGCAGGTGGAGGTGCGACACCGTGCCCGAAGGAAAGATCGCGAGCATGCCTCCCTCTTCCACCCAGCGGATCGCCTCGCGCAGCCCGCGGATATTGGCGCGGGAAGACTCCGGACGCCCGAAGGGATCCACCAGGATGAAGGAATCGCGCAGCTGAGGGATCCGCCCGAGGAGGAAGTTGGCCATCACCTTCACATCGGGGCGCACCCGGCGCAGCAGCCAGATCAGCGCCAGACCCTCAATACCGCCGAAGGGGTGGTTGGCTACGGCAATCGCTGGCCCTTGCTTAGGAATGCGCGCCACATCCCTCTCGGAGACATCAACCCGCGTCTCCAGGAAGGAGAAAACCGCCTCGATGAAGCGAACGGTATCCTCCTCATCTCTGGCGCTGGCATAGACCTGCTCCATCGCCTTGAGAGCGACGATACTCTCCAAGGGGGAGGCCAGGTGGGAGAAAAGGCGCTGACCGACTGGGTTCTTGCACCGAAGGGCAAGTTTAAAGATCCGCTCCGATTGGTCGCTATGCGTCTGCATGTCGCACCCCAAGATCACGATCCGCGGGCCGACCCGGATGCGGATCGCCCGGCGGGAGGCAGGAAACGGAGGCTTGCGGCGAGCACCTTCACACAAACCAGAAGCAACTCGCTCTCTGCGCTCTATGGGCCAGCTCGCTCCAGAGCCCCGGATGCTTCCCGTAACAGGCCAAAAGAGATCCCGGCCATCGCCAGGAAAGTGCATTACATCACAGTATACCACATTCCAGGCCGCTTGGGACCCGATTGGAGCCCCCCTCGGAGGCTTTTTCACGACGCCCCGAGGGGACAGATCATCTTACCCGCAGATGGGCGCAGATATGGGGAGCTGCCGCGCGGCGGTCGCAGAACACCCCGGAGGGATCGCGCGGAGCTAAATCTCCGCGCTGCTTGGAGGCGAAGCCGTGCCCGGCTAGGCCGGCCATGCCCTCGGGCAACCCACGCTGGCGGGGGCTGAGAGGGGGAGGCCCGAAGGGCCTTTGCCGGGCATCGGCGGTCGGAGAAGCATCAGTCACGTCCCCCCAGTTCGGGGTAGACGGGCAGGTACTGACGCCAGACATCGTGCCGTGCGCCTTGCATGAACTTTGATAGGCTGATAAAGGGGATGAACCCCGGCTTGCGCGGCTCGCGCAGCAACTTCATTCCGGCCTGTTGCAGCGTCTTATCGCCCTTCTTGCCGTTGCAGCGGCGGCAGCAGGCCACCAGGTTGTCCCAAGCGTCGCCCCCACCCATCCGCCTTGGCACGACATGATCGATCGTCATCTCTTTGCCGGTCTCGCCGCAGTACTGGCACGTGTAGTTATCGCGTGCGAAGATGCTGCGCCGGGAGAGGCGTAGCCTTGGGCGGGGCCGCCGCACTTGGTGGCAGAGCCGGAGGACGGACGGAGCGGTGCTGCTGCCGTTGACCGTGGTCAGCGTCTTGCCATCCACATGCAACACCTCCGCCTTTCCGAGGTACACCAGGACCGATGCCCGCCTCAAATTGCAGATATTCAGCGGCTCGTAGTCCCTATTCAAAACCAGTACCTCCCCTTCCATCCTCGTAGACGCTCCTCTCACGACGTTTCACGCTATATCGCAAAAAGCCCGCTACGTCCGATTGGAGGAGCGGGCTTCTCTAGGTGCGTATTCGTATCCCGGCTATCCGGAAACCCGGTGGTGGGAAGTGATCCTCTAACCGACACACGCGCAGAGACGCCCCCCGGCGGACACCGCCGCCGCGGCTTTGAGTTCGGATGATCGTGGCTCGTCTCTGCATCACCGTGTGCATCTTTCCCAGGCGCTCGGGCCGGATGCCCGGCCCATTCAACCAGGAATATTATAGCAGCCAGGCGCCGCAATTGTCAACGCGCGTGTGCCCAGGGCCTTTCGATTATTGAGAAGCAGGAGCGGGTAGAATGGGGGCATGTATAAGGACGCGGTAGTT
>DUUU01000417.1 GCA_012841485.1 Armatimonadota bacterium | reverse complement strand
GGCGGGCGGGCGCGTTTGCCGGGGCGTTGCTCGCTGGTTGCGCGGGCGCGTTTTCTGGCGCCTTCGGCGCGGGCTTCAGGTCATCCGGGGGTGTTGGCCGCGGCTTGACGCCCTTCTGTGCCAGGCTGGCCATGGCTCCCTCCAGGCCGTTGAAGCGGTTCTTCGGATCCCACATCAGAAACTCCGGGATACCCCGGTCATAGGTTGCCTTGATCTGCGCGGCGATCTGTGGCGGGCCATAGTGCGACCCGCCATAGCGGCCGCGATCCGGCAGGCTGAAGTTCTGCAGCCACGGTCGGATCTTGCACCCGGTCCCTGCCAGCCGCTTCTGCGCATCCCGCAGGCTGACATAGACGATATCATAGGGCGCGGCATCGGGATTGGGAATCCCATACTCGCCCTTGTGATAGTGCGACGGGTAGACCATCGGGCAGATGTAATCCACGTTCTCGGCGATCTGGTGGATGAGCTGCCCAATGCCCATGTCGTTGCTTACCAGGCCGGTCAGCCCGAAGATGTCGGCAGAGACGATGGCGCCATAGGGCTCCAGCTTCTTGCGCGTGTAGGCCAGGTACTGGGCAATCACCTCGTTCGGAGGGGTGTCCGTCTTGGCGGGGAAGCGGAGGTTGCCCAGTTTCCCATCCGTCGGGAAGCGGACGTAGTCCCACTGGATCTCCTTGAAGCCCTTCTTCATCGCCTCGATTGCCACGGCCGCGTTGTAGTCCCAACCCTCCCTATTGTAGGGGTCGAGCCAGGCCTCCTTCTTGCGGTTCTCCCAGATGCCACCGCTGGCGTTCTTGGCGGCCATATCCGGGCGCACGCGCGGCAAGATGTCATCGGCGAACACGGCGATGCGGGCGATGGGGTAGATGTTGTTCTCCTTCAGGAGGTTCATCACCCAGTCGATGTCGGCGCACCGCTGCGCGTAGCCATAGTGGTTGATCTCCTTGATCTGGCCGCGCTTTGCCTCGATCTGGTTGGCCCACGGAATATCCATCTTGAAGGTGATGGCGCCGTCGGAATCCTTCACGTCGATGACCACGGCGTTCATTCCGGTGGCTTTGAGCAACTCCACAATCTTTTGCATCTTCTGCTTGCCGCCCGAGCTCCACCCGGTGAGGTAGACGCCTCGCGCCTCGATGAACTCCTTCTTGGGCTTGGGCGGCTCCACTGACTGTTGCTGTGAGGCCGGGCGATTGGCCGGCGGCGCCCCCGGCCCCGTGCCGCTACGGCAACCAGCGACGGCTACGGCGGCCAGGACGGCGGTCAGGATGGCGTACTGCACGTTCTTCAACTTGGCCTCCTCGGAACGAAACTGAGAGCGAACCGATGCCGGACCACAGGGGCCCAACAACAGACAAACCGGCAGGAATTGTGCCATGCCGGTGGAACTAGACAGCAATCTGATTGTTCTGCTGCCCCGCGTGCGATCCGATGTGCGCCCGGCGCAGGCAGCGGTCGTGCCCTGAAAGGGCGCGCACAAACTATTATAACATAAACAATTTGACCTGTGTAGTGCGTTCGCTGGGTGGGAGGGATGGGTCGGCAGGTGATCAGCCAGAGGGGGTGCGCAGGGGCCATATCGGCGTGGCGCGCCGCCTCTTGTGTTGTACGCCGCGATTATTGGGGAAGTGTCCCTCGATAGCTGGACCGCAAGTTCACTGCTGTCTCCCGCGCTGGAGTGCCGCGGCTACCCGATCCGGCCGGAGGGAGGCAGACGTTCTCGGAGAGGAAACGAATGGCATCACGTCGCAGCATCCTATCCTCGATTCTGGGCATCTCCATGGTCGCGCTCCTGTTAGGAGCCGGCTGCCAGCGACAGAGTTCTACCACCGCGCCTGGATCCGAGCCGGGGCAGGAGCAGGCACAGCAGAATGCCGCGCCGGCGCCCGCGCCCCCGGTGAGCGACGCGGCGCCCAACGAGTTGGGTCGCGTGCCGGTGCTCGAATACCACGTCATCGGGCCCAAGGAAGGGCGCTGGGCGCGCACCCCGGAAGCGTTTCGCAAAGACCTGGAGACGCTCTACGCGCACGGTTTTCGCGCCGTCTCGCTGCGCGACTACGTGACCGGCCACATCAACCTGCCCCGCGGCGCCAGCCCGGTGGTCTTCACCTTCGATGACGCCACCGAAGGGCAGTTTCGCTACCTGGAGAAGGATGGCAAGCTCGTCATCGATCCCGACTGCGCCGTCGGGATTCTGGAAGAGTTCAGCCGCAAGCATCCCGACTTCGGTTTCGAGGCCACCTTCTATGTGCTTCCCGAGTCCGCGTTCGGCCAGCCGCAATACCGCAAGCAGAAGCTGCAGTACCTGGCCGAGAAGGGCCTGGAGATTGGCAACCACACCTGGAGCCACCACGCTCTGAAGCGCCTCTCTAACGAGAAGGTACAGGAGGAGCTGGCCCGGCCGCAACAGGCGATTGGCGAGGTGGTGCCCAACTTCCGCTTCTTCTCGCTGGCGCTCCCGCTGGGCATCTCGCCGAAGGAGAAGTCGCTTGCGAGCAAGGGCGCCTGGAATGGTATCACCTACGAGCATCAGGCCGTGCTCTTGGTCGGCTCCGTGCCGGCGCCCTCGCCGTATGATAAGGACTTCAACCCGCGTGCCATCCAGCGCGTGCAGGCGACAGACTGGCCGGAGGTCAAGCCGTTCCAGCTCAGCGCGCAGATCAAGACGCTGGTGGAGACGGAAAACCGCCGCTACGTGAGCGACGGCGACCCGAATACGATTGCCGTGCCGGCGGCTCTGAAGGACGATCTGGCGCCCGATAAAACGCAGGGCAAGGAAGTGAAGATCTACTGAGCGGAATGCCCCCCGGGCTCCCGGAGGGATGCGGAGAGGACCCAAGCGCCCCACCATCTCCTTCCGGGAGCCCGCGGGAGAATCTCGTTCAAGTGGTGAGCGCCCGGTGTGCTTCGGCGAGTTGCGCGCGGATGGCGATCCGCTGCGGGCATTTCTCCTCGCACTCGCCACACTCCACGCATGCGTCGGCGGTCTTGCCCGGCAACCACGGGATCTTCCCTACCTTTGCGTAGCGCGCGCGGGCGACATCCCACAGGCCATACACCCGCCCCGTGTTGTAGAGTTCGAAGAGAACGGGAATGTTCACCTCGTTGGGGCAGGGGAGGCAGTAGCGGCAGCCGGAGCAGTAGAGGTCCGCCATCTTCCTCAGCCGGGCCATCTGCTCATCAATGGCGGCTAGCTCCGCCTCGGAGAGCGTGGCGTCGCTGGACGCGGTGGCGATGTTCTCTTCCACCTGTTGCAGCGTGCTCATCCCCGAGAGGGCTACACTGACGTGCGGGTTTGCCAGAACAAAGCGCAAGGCAAGCTCCGGCACGCGGTCGACGCCTGGAATCATCTTGCCGAGGACCTCGCTCGGGGCCCCCAGGCGCCCGCCCCCGACGGGTCCCATCACCACGATGCCGACACCCTTTTCGTGCGCGTAGGCGATCCCCTCTTCCAGGCCGCGGTCCAGCAGGTTGTACTGCACCGTGATCACCTCGGGATACCCGGTGTCTACCAGGCGCTTGAGCGCCTCGTTATCGTCGTGGAAGGAGCAGCAGATGTGCCGGATCAGGCCCTGTTCCTTCGCTTTCACCATCCACCGGCTCACTCGGGGGAGAACGTGCTCCTCATAGCGCTCCCAGGAGATGCCGTGGTGGTTGTAGATGTCGATGTAGTCCGTCTGCAGGCGTTCCAGGCTCTCCTCGAGGTGGCGCCACCACTGGGCCTCATCGATGCCGTAGTCCGGGTTTTTCGTCGACACGATGATCCGGTGACGCCATCCCTTGAGCGCATCGCCTACGGCGCGCTGGCTGTCGCCGTTGCAGTAACCGACGGCGGTATCCACATAGTTAACACCCGCCTCGAAAGCGCGGTGTAGCATCGGCACGGCAAGCTCTCGGTCAACGCTTCCCTCGGTCATCCCGCCCTTCATGGGCAGGCGCATACATCCGAAGCCCAGCTGCGATACTCTCAAGCCGGTTCGGCCTAGCTTCCGATAGATCAAAGCAATCCCTCCCAAATATGAGTTTCGGCACCTGTGGGGCTCGAATCCTGCGCCCCCTGCCCGAAGGCGCCCGGAGGGCGACCGGATCCTAGAGCCGGCGGGTGATACGCCTGTAGGCCACACGAGGCTCTCACCGCAAGGGGCCGGGCATGGCCGGCCGCCCTCATCTCCCCCAGAGATCCTGGCACTGCCCCCAGACACGGGGGATTGACAGGAGCATGGTGTCGTGATACGATATGATACGTTTTGCCATGTCACGATCTGGATTGCCGGGAAGGCCCCAGGCAAGGCACACCGCCTCTGTTCCGGGATGCAAGCGTGCGGCATCCTTCGCGAGTTGACGACGCGCCTTGCCGGCGCAATTCCTACACGGAGCGCCTGAAGGATCTCTGAGCTCTCCGGCTTCGGCCCGCTGAAATGCCGGCCCTGGCTATCCACGATAGGCGGGTCGCGATCCGTCACCTGCCCTCAGAGCCCGCCTGGAGCGAGGCTCTGGCCTATCACTTCGTATCGAAGCTATCCGAAGGGACACCATGATGCAAGTGGATGGAAGCTGGCTGAAGGACACCCTCGACTCTGCGTTGAGCGGTGGCCGCTTGAGCCTCGAAGACGCGACCGCGCTGCTGGAGCTCCCTCTCGGCACCGACGATTCCCGTGCCATAGCGGAAGCTGCCCACGCGCTGGCGCTCCGGCACTCGCGCCAGGGTCGTATCTGGACGGCCATTGGCGTGGATTATTGCCCCTGCCCGCAGAACTGTAGCTTCTGCTCCTTCGGAGTCGATTGGGGGATCATCCGGGACTCCCATGAGTGGACCGAGGAGCAGGTGGTGGACGCCGCGGCGCGCTTCGCCGCGGAGGGCGC
>DUUU01000416.1 GCA_012841485.1 Armatimonadota bacterium | reverse complement strand
GGGCCATGGCGAAAGTCCGCGAGCCAGAGGGACGGGCGGCGTCGGTCATCATGACACTCGGCTTGGGCGCAGTGGGCGCGCTCGCCACCGGTCGGGGCGTGGCGTTTGGCGTGACGCTTGATGTCGGCGCGGCCAGCGCGTTAGAACGCGCCATCTGGGAGCGAGGCACGACGAGATCCGAATAGCGGCTGGCGACGGAAGGCTGGGGCCGTGCGACCACGGGAGACGTGGTCCGCGCAGCTGCCTGTGGCGAAGTGGAAGCCGCCGGGACGGTCGGGAGCTGCGGGATGCCCTTGCGGGCCATCTCAACGCTCGGCTGCGGCTCGGAAGACGGCGCAGTGACAGGCTTGCCGGTCGGCGCCGGGGCTTTGGCGATATTGGCAGTCGAGCCAGCCAGCTGGGAGGGCCGCTCGTTAGGCAGCGTCCGACCGCTGGGGTTATCGACGTTGATGACTACGGGAGTCGACTCGCCGCAATTATCAGAAGCATCGTAGGCGTAGACCTTGATGGTGTGAGGGCCGTTGGGATACTTCGTGGTATCCAGGTCGTAGCGATACGGAGGGTGGTTCGTGGCGAAGAGGAGGCGCCCGTTCAACTGGAAGAGGACCATGTTCACCTTGGCGTTGTCCAGGGCGTTCGCGATCAAGGTGACGATGCCCCGAACGACGCTTCCCGAGGCGGGGCTCGAGAGCTTCACGGTGGGTGCCTGAAGATCCATGCCGCTCGACTGCGGGTCGACATAGACGGACACGGCTACGTCGCCGGGGTTCCCCTGGGCGTCGTAGGCGATGGCGGTGAGCGTGTGTACCCCCGCGGGCAGACCAGCGGTGTTCCAGACGAAGGTATATGTCCCCTCGGTGGCTGGCGTCGCCAGCTTCACGGACGTGTATCGTGCCTTATCGACGTAAAGCTCCAGGTCGGTGATCTTCGCGCCGGAGGCACTTCGGTACGCCACAGAAACCGTGACGTTCCCCTGAACGAGCGCCCCAGGATTTGGGTGGGTGATCTGGACGGCGGGGCTCGCGAGGGCCGCGCCGCTCGGCGCGAATGCCCCATACACGAAAAGGGTTAACGTGGCAAGTGAGAGAATGCACGCTAACGTTCGTAATTCCTTCACAGGACCGCCTCCTTCGCTGGCTACGACTACGGTGGGGAAGCTGTTGTCACGGGGTCCGGTCGGCATGCGGATTGAGAACCAGCAGTGCTGACCATAGACGCTGCCCCAGCATATCATACATCGGCAACAGTGTCAAGGCTTGGACTAGTGATGGCAAGCATCCAACACGCGCGGGAAAAGCACCCGGTCGCCATGCGTGTGCGCAGTCAATACGGCGTTCGCCATCGCAGACGGGGCTTCCTTCTCACCTGTGAGCAAAGTGAGCGGGATCTGCATTCGGATAGGGGCGCCGATACCCCTATCGATCCACAGCTCCAGTTGATAGGCTCCGGGCGCGGCGTGGGCAGGGGGCGTCACCTGAACGCCGACCGCTTGGAGGCGCGCGCGCCGGCCAGGATCCGGGTAATCGAGGCTACCGCGCCAGCCTGGCGGGCAGACGAGCCGGAGCGCGCCGAGCTGGAAGCGTCGGAACGGATTGCGCAGGTGGACGCGAGTGCGCCATGTCTCGCCAGGCCGGCAGACGATGGAATCCTGCAAGGGCGCGAGCATCGGTTCGATCCTTACCGGGCCGCCAGAGAGACGGACGTAGCAGGGGAGGGGGCCGATGGGAAGGAGGGCGATCCCCTCGCGGCTGGGGTATTCACGGACGGCGCCGAGTGCATCCGTCACGGTGACTCGGGCAGCGCCGGTCTTGATGGCGATGGCTCCCTCGCCCGATGGACTCCAGAGTGCCGCCACTATCCCGTGGGCCTCCTCGAAAAGGTAGCCGCGCATGAAGGCCTCTTTGATGCGTGCCTTGAGACGAGGGCTCTGGAAAACACCCGCGATGGTCCGGTAGGCGAGGAGCGCCGGGGTTGGCGTCAGGTCGGGGAGCGCCAGGGCGAAAGGAGCAGGCGAGTCGGCGCGATTGATCCAGGTATCGACAAAGAGCGCATCGATTCGCTCCTCGGCGATGCCGGCCAGGAGCGCGCGCGCCAGAGACCCGGCGGCGTTCAGGGGATCGCGCGGGGCCAGGGCCGATTCACTCTGGGGCAGCAGCGTGGCCAGATAGAGGGGCCGTGGCGCGCGGCCCGTCACCGGGGCCGCTTTCGGGAACAGCGTCACCTCGGGGGGATCGGCTGGCGTCAGGGGGCAGGCCGCGATTCCAGAGACACCGGCCCAATCAGCGAGGCCGCCCGTCACGCCGGGCGGCTGGGCCGAGACGATCAGGGTGGCCTCGGGGTCATTCGCCCGAATGGCTGCGGCCGCCGCCGCCAGCAGGTTTGATGGCTCGGAGGCTCCTTCCGGGCGCGGAGCTGCCGGGAGAGCGATCTCCCAGGCGCGGAACCCAGTGGGCCCGGTGAAGCGCCCGGCCATCTCCTGGCAGAACCGCTCCCAGGCCGCATCTGCCGCCAAACCCGCGGGGTAGAGCGGGTTGTCCGAGTGCAGGCTGGCCAGTGCGCGGATCCCTGCGCGCGAGAGAGCCCCGAGGGTGGCATCCAGCTCCGGATCGAGGGTGTAGCAACCGCGCTCCCTCTCAATGTCACCCCAGCGGATCGGGATCCGGGCCCATCCGGCGCCCGTGAGGGGGACGAGAGAACGCTCTGACTCGGTGAGCGGCCCGGACAGGTTCAAGCCGAGCCGGGAACGCACGGCCTGCTCGCGCTTTGGCGCTGGCGGCACAACCGCGAAAACCAGGCGCTCGCGGAGCCGCGGGCCGCCAATGCAGCGGGCGGTTACCTGGAGCGTGTAGAGAGTGGCGCGCATGGTGGGTAGGGAGAGCATCTGGGTGGAGCCGGTGCCCGGGGTGACCAGGAAGCTGCCCGATCCGGAGGCCGCTCTCTTCCCGTGCGTGTCGGCGAGCTGCCACGTGAACTCCAGCGCGACGGGCTCCGCGCGCAGGCTCCGAGCATTCAGGAAGACCTCCGCCGGTTTGCCCATCTCAAAGAGGGGGATCCCATTGGCAGGCGCCAGCGTGACGCGGAGCTGCTCTCCCGGCGCAGGCATTTCCGTGGAGGGGGTCTCTTGCAGGAATCCCTCGGCCTCCACCTCCATCTGAAGGGGCTCGCGGCCGGGCGCTGGCCTCAGCCAAGAGGTATCCGCGCTCGCGGGGCGATTCGCGAAGAGGAGAAGCGCGAGGAGCGCCAGGCAGGGGGCGCCTGCCCACGGCCGCTGGGCGCGGAGACGTGGCTGACAGGCTTCGGCACCACCGGAAGAGGGGTGCTGCCTGATGAGTGCCTGAGATCTGCGTGTTTGCCGGCCCTGCATGGAGGCGTGTTCGGCATCCGGCCGGCGCCATCCTTCCCGCACACCTGCAGGATCAGACCGCTAGAGGCGGGGACGCGCGGGCGCCGAACTCCGCGGCTGCACGCGACGATACCGCGGATGAAGATGGTCGGCCAAGACACCAAGGCGTGGCGCGCCCACGGACGGACCCGGGCAGCTGCCGCCATGCCACAGCGGCGATGCAATTCAGCGCGTCGATGCTCGCTCACTGGCCCAGATTGCACCCATGCGGCATTCCTTAAGCTCGAAAGCTCTATGCCCGATTACTTCTGTTGACGCCCTATTCTGGAGAATGCTATACTACCGCCCTGGGAACGTGCGTACTACAGGCGTACGGGGCTGTTCCTAGCTATCTGCAAGGGGGCCAGCGGTATCTGCCGGCATCTTCCTCGCCCGTGAGGTGGGGGCTTCGGTGCCCGGTGGGTTCCGACCATCTTCAGCTATTGATTGGATGATACGCTCTTGGGATACTCTTTACGCTCGTTCCCATGTCGATGGCCGGCTCGCTTCCTGGCCGGCATCCTCTTCCTCTGCCCGGTGCTCCAGGGGTGCGGCGGGGGTGACGGCTCGGCACCGCCCGGCACAGACCCGGGCGCTACGAACGCCCCGGTATCTGGTACCATCGCCCGCGCCGAGATCGGCGGCAACGGCCTGATGGTGCGTTCAGCGTGGCAGGCGACCGCGCCAGCGGCCGGCAACGGCGGTTTTACCACTCGCGTCTCCCAGGAGGGCGCTCAGCTTCTCGCCGTGGCGGACGCGGCCGGTGAGCTGCGCGGACTGACGGTTTCCGTGCCGCAGGGCAGAGGCCGGCAGGCCATGCACCTGGCGGTCGATGCGCGTAGCACGGCGCTTGCCTACTTGTGGTTCAACCCCGGCATCATCGAGACGGATCCCTCGCGGGCTCCCGAGCGCCTATCCGAGCTGGAATCGCTGGATGCCTTCCCGGCGCTTGTCGAGTATCTGCGCAATACGCTTCCCGACTCGTCACTCACCACCCTCGTCTCTGGCCAGGAGTTTCAGGCACGGTTGGCTGCCTGCCTGGACGAGTGGTGGAGTGCTGGCCGCTCGCGCGCCATAGAGCCGGATCTGGATGCCAAGGGGGGCATCAGCGTGCGCGTGCTGGACCAGAGCAACCTGGAAAAGGTCTCCATGCAGATCACCAACAACGCCTTTCGGTATGTGTGTCTGCATCGCCGCGGCCTGCACCTCGATGGCTCGCTGGCGGAGGCCACCAAGGTGGGCATTATTCCTGGCGCGACCCCGCTGACCATCGGTAGCCTCGGCACCATCCTGCGCCTCCCACTTCCGGACGCGATGCAGAGCCCCTTCATGGCCCCCTCCACCTTTGTCGATGAGGTGAACTTCCGCATGGACACCGGTGGCTGCGAGTACTGGGTTCATGGTACCGGGCACCTGCCGGGTGATACACCGCCCGGCGACCTGGCCGCCGAAACCGGCGATGAAGTGATGGAGCGCATCGGCAAGACGGTCATCGGCTACTCGCTGATGCCGATCCTCGAGGGGATTGTGGGTGCGCTTGGCGTCGCGGACAGGGCGAAGGCGGTTCAGGCCATCTGGGACCGGATCCAGGGTATCTCTGGCATCCGTGAAGATATGGTGGCCATGGTCAATGCCAACACGAAGGCAGAGGAGGCGGTTGCGCTCGGCAAGTTCCTCTGGGACGTGCTTGGACAGACAACGACACTCCAGGCAGTTGTCAACGCGCTGGTTGGAGCCGGGCTCATCACCAAGGCGACCGCCGCGGCGGTCGTGGCCGGTGGCCAGCTGCTGGCCGCATTTCTGGCCGGCCTGCAGATCGGAACCACGGGTGCGAACCTCTACAAGATGATCGACACCTGGTTTGCCCTCCCCGAGTGGGGCATGATCCGGGTGACGACCTCGGGTGATCTCAGCGTCGAGGTGCGGAGCCTTCCGCACCAGCCTTGCAGGGGAGGTGCGCGATGATAAGGCAGACCACGCGGCATGCGCTGCTGCCTCTCCTCCTCCTGACGGCTGGTCTGGGCGGTTGCGGATCACCCAGACAGCCCATCGGCGGGCCACAGACCACCGCCGGGGAAGGTGCCGTGCGCATCCGGATCGCCTGGCCTGCCCAGGACCCCGCCGGGCGCATGATCCCGCAGATCGCCACCACGGTTGAGGTGGAGTGGGCCAGCGATACGGGAGAGAAACACGGCAGCAAGCGGATCGACCGGCCGGATGACCAGTGGATCTTCGAGCGGGTACCAAGCGGCTGGATGACGATCAAGGCAGCGTCCTACGCCGGTACGAACCCCACGCCGCTTTCTACCGGCACCGCCCGGGTGTTGGTCAAGCCCAATGAGACGAACTCCGTGCCGATTGAGTTGGAATCTACGATCACCACCGTGACGGTGGATCCGGCGACCGTCAGCCTCGGGAACGGCGAGACGGCCTTCGTGGTCGCCACGGCCCGGAATGCCCAGGGGGCGATGGTGCTCAGTGACGGCTTTGGCTGGAGCCTGGCCGGCGATACGGCGGCGGTCAGCTTCGAGCAGGGCCCGAATAACCTTACGCTCACCGGGCAGCAGGCCGGCACCGTGGCCGTCACCGCCAAAGAGCAGAACTCGGGGAAGAGTGCCACTGCGACCGTGACTGTGACCGACCGCCCCAACGAGCCGCCCGTGGTGTTGGGTTGGATGGTGGACCCCGACCCGGTGCCTCCCGGAGCCACGGCGCAGATCGCCGTGAATGCCCATGATCCGGATGGCGATGACCTCACCTACACCTGGCAGGCAGCGGCGGGAACCCTATCGGGCACCGGCGCGACCGTCTCCTGGACAGCTCCCGGCGCCGAGGGCACCTATGACCTCACGGTGAGCATCAAGGACCTGAAGCACCCGGAGGTGCCGCACACCCTGCCGGTCGTTGTGTCGGTGGGGAAGCGCTTTGTTGTCACCGAGCTGAGCGGGTTCACCGCGCATTCCATGAACAATCGGGGCCAGCTGGTCGGCGCCGGCGCCGACAGCAAGCCGTGCGTGTGGGAGAACGGTCAGATAACCCCCCTCTCCACGGGCGGGATGCGCTACGGCGCAGCGGCCACCGACATCAATGATCAAGGGGTCGTGATCGGCCACAGCTATTGGCGGAACTATTTCTACAACGCCTCCGTTTACCTCTACCATGCCATTCGTTGGGTGAACGGACAGCCGGAGACGCTGTCCGGCGCCTGGTATCCAGGCCCGATGAGGATCAACAATCTGGGCCACTACATCGGCGACATCTTTCACCGGGTGTACGATGATGGCGGTCCAGCGGGCGAGCCGTATGGCTGCCACGCCGCCCGAGACGGCCAGGACCTGGGCGCGCCCCCCATCCCTTACTACACCTTCGATGTGGTGAATGGGGGGGTGATACGAGGAATGGACCTGCCCGGTGTCCAGAACGAGAGCAGTGCCTTCGGCATCAACGACGCCGGGACTGTGGTCGGTGACTGCGGGTATGAGTGGCCGGCCGGGGGACGAGGCCCTCTGCGCCATGCCGCCCGCTGGGACAGCGGCGCCATGGTGGATCTAGACGCGGGCAAACGCGGGACAAGCCGTGCCCTCGCGATCAACAACACCGGCCGCGTGGTGGGCTACTACATGGAGCTCGCCGTCCAGTGGGCGTGCCAGTGGGCCGGAGGGGTACGCTCGAAGCTGCCCGTGCCCGCTGATTGCACTTCCAGCGAGGCCACCTCCATCAACAACACCGATCAGATCGTGGGCAGATGCATCACGGCGTCAACGGATCTCCACGGTCGTGCCGTGCTCTGGGAAAACGGCGTCGTAACGGACCTGAACAGCATCGCCGAAGTGCCGGAGGGTGTCGTTCTCGTATCCGCCATCAAGGTCAACGACCCCGGCCAGATCCTATGCAGGGGCCGCAAGGGTGACGCTAACGTCTACTACCTGCTCACGCCGCGTGGGTCGCGCGTGCCCCGGCGCCGCTAACCGCGCGACAGGATGCGAATGGGGCGGGGCCGGCAACGGCCCCGCCCCATTTCTGCCGCGGAGAACGCCTTGACATGCCGGATAGGCACTGATATACTGGGGCGCAACACGCAGGCTTTCCCCACGAGAGGAGGCAGCCCTATGCGCCTGCTTTGGCTACTCTCAAGCATCCTGCTGGCGGCATCGATGCTGCCAGCCCAGGTGTCCGCGCAGAGCCTGAACGCGCTGCGCCTCATCTTCCCGCGTGATGGTGCGGTCGTGAGCGGTACGGTGACCGTCGCGGCCGAGGCGACCCCGGACCTGGAGATCTCCTTCGTGGTCTTTGGCATCGATGGGGAACGCCCGATGGCGACGAATGCCCGGCCGTTCGTCTGCTCATGGGACACCCGCGCCGTTCCGGATGGCGCGCATCTCCTCTTCGTGGAAGCCCACGGCCCGGGCGGCGTTGTGGCCACGGCGGGGCCGATCCGCGTGATCGTGCGCAACGAGCCGGTGGTCGCGGTGCTGCCAAGGCCCATCGGCCCGGTGGCCGCGCGTGTCGTTCCCCCGGCCACCCGGCGCCCGGCGCCTGCTATCCGCCCCCTGCCAGAGCCACGGCCGGAGGTGAGCCTGGTGCTCGGTGAGACGAAGGTGCCGGCGCGAGTGTGCCTGATCGAGGACAACGCCTATGTGCCAGTGCGTCCGCTCGTGGAATGCCTGGAGGGGCAGGCGCTTTGGGATGCTCAGGCCCGGATGGTGACGCTCTGGTGCCGGGATCGCGAGGTACAGCTGACCCCGGGCAGCGTCATTGGCACCCTGAACGGGCGAAGCATCCGCCTCTGGCGTCCTCCCACCCTGGATGGCGGGCGGACCATCCTGCCGGCCCGAACGTTTGGCCAGATTCTGGACCTCTCCGTCGCCTGGGATGCGGTCCGGCGCGTCGTCCTGATGGGCCTCCTTCCCCCGCGGCAGCGCCCGACGGAGAGCCTCGCCGGGTAATCCTACTCCATCTGATGCCAGGAAGGGACGCCTGGCATCGCATGCCCTCTCGGATGCCTGCGGCCGCCCCTGCATGGCACCCGAGGCTCTCTTCGCCATGGAATGGAGATGGGGCGCGGGCTGGCACGGCTTTTCGTAACCCCCGCCACCTCACTCACCCGAACCGTGCGGCTTCGATGCACTCCGCATGATGCGATCCGGCGCTCCGTGTTTGGATCGGCACTCCCTCGGGGAATGTGTCGGCGACTCTATGCATGCCCCGGCGGAGGGTGAGGAGTGCCGGTATGGCAATACAACCCTATGAGGAGCTCATTGCGCGCGCGCAGGAGTTGCGCGAGCGACTGGAGCGGATGCAGCGGTGGTTCGAGGAGAACGCCGACGATGCTGATGCCGAGGGCCTCCGCTGGCGCAAAGAGCGTTTCGACGCGGCCAAGCGGGAATATGAGGAGTTGTTGCAGGTGATCCGGGCCTATGGGAAAGGCGGCGCCGCCGCCGCTCGAACCGCGGATCGGGGGCGCAAGGATGCAATCGAGGAAGCCGAGTGAAGAGCGCATGGAGGAGGACGGGAGGGTGACCGGCGTTCCTGAAGAGGTCGGCGAGCAGGATGTGTGGCCCGACGATTTCCCCACATGGGGCCCCGTCGAGCACAGCGATCCGGCGGAGATACAGGCGCCTCATGACCACCTGGGCGACCCGACACGGCGCAAGCATCCCACGATCCTGAGCGCCGAGGGCGAAGCGGAGGCGCCGGCCACTGAGCTGCCGGACAAGGATACCGGCTGATGATCCCGGTCCGTGATGATGTGCCGGCCCTGAGCCGGCCCTTCGTAATGTACGCCCTCATCGCGCTCAACGTCCTGGTCTATCTCTATATGCTGGCGATAGGACCGAGGGGCGTGGGCGAGGTCGTGAGCTCCTTCGGGGTGGTACCGGTCCTTTTCACGCGCGACCCGGCCGGCACGGATCTCCTCGCCGTCTATCCGACCTTGTTGACCTCCATCTTCCTGCACGGCGGCTTGCTGCACCTGATTGTCAACATGTGGTATCTCTGGATCTTTGGCGACAACGTCGAGGATCGCATGGGGCATGGCAAGTTCCTGCTCTTCTACCTGATGGGCGGCGTGGTGGCAAACTTAGCGCACATCGGGCTGAACCCGCTATCACCCATTCCCAGCATCGGCGCGAGCGGGGCGGTGGCGGGGGTGTTGGGAGCCTATCTCGTGCTCTTCCCGGGGGCGCGGATCATCACTATCGTGCCTTTTATCTTTGTGTTCGCCATTCAGCTGCCCGCGGGGTTGGTCCTGGGCGTCTGGTTCATCATCCAGCTATGGAGCGGATTGGGGAGCATTGGCGTGGATGGCACCGCCGGAGGAATTGCCTACTGGGCCCATATCGGCGGGTTCCTCTTCGGATTGTTGGTTGTGCGCCTCCTCACGCCCCGGCGGCGCCGGCGGGTGCGCCGCGAATGGGAGCCGCGAGGGAGGCTATCGTGGTGATTCGGGTCTTACGCCCGGTCGTTTGAGGAGAGCGAGAGATGGATGAGGAGAAGGAAGAGCGCAGGGATGAGGAGGAGGATCGCATCCGGGTGATCACGACGGAAGAGATTCGCGATGCGGACGACACGCTCACGATTGCTGACGTGAGGGGGCCGGAGGACCTCCTCGTCCCTATCATCGAGGACGAGACGGCACGTCGGGAACTTCTCGGCCCTCATGGAGGTAGTCGGGGTTGGCTGCCCGATGAAGACGAGGAGGTGAACCCGGTAGGGAGCTACGAGAGCTGGAACCAATCGGGCCAGGGCCTGGATGCCGCGGGTGCTGGCATGACCGGCGACTCCGGTAGCATCGGGCTGACTGGGACCGGATTCGAGGATGACCTGGAGATCCCGGGGGATCCTGAGACAGCTCAACCGGACCGGGAGCGGGAGGAGCGTGGCGCGAAGCGGCCGGCGCGATAACGCCGGCCATGGGGAGCACCGTCAGTAGATGACCTCGCCCGCGCTCCAACCCGGGGCACTCTGCGCGCGCCCCGAGCTGTCAGGAGCGCCAGGAGAAGCCTGGGGCATCGCGCTGAGACCGCCAGGCCATGCGCCGGCGTCGTTGAGCCGTGCCACGACCGGGCGACCAGGTCAGGACAGGGGGCAATCGCCCGGTCACCGTTGGGGGCGGATGCGCACGCGCGCGCCAGTGGCGTTCTTCGGCTTGGCAGGCGCGCTTGTGGCACTCTTCGGCTTGGCGGGCGCGACCGCGGCGGTGGGGGCGGCAGCGGGTTTCCAGAGGCCGCGCTTTGCCTCTTGAGCGTCGGTCATATAGGGGCGCCATGCCTTGACATCCACGTGGCAGGGCGCGTGCTTGAGCACACGAGCCATGCCTGCGCGCAGGAGCTTCGTGTTCAGGTTGGTGCTATCCGGCAGATACACAACGGCGCGAAGGCGGTTGCGGTAGTCGTTCGGGCGCTCCGGACAAATCTCCACCTTGATCTGCCGTCCGACCGCGAGCTTGCGCGTGTAGTCGATGGCCTCCTGGTAGCCTGGCTCGCCTTTCGCCGGGGCGATGACGCCAATCAAGCGGATCAGGCCCACCTTCTCTCCCTCGATGAGGTCTCCCTCGATAACCCGCGTGCATGTGTCAAAGGTGAGGAGACGCTCTGGCGCTTTGGCGGGGGCGGCGAGCGCGCGCGCCGCTCCTCCCACGTTAGAGGGGAGTAGCAGCGTGGTGGCGCACAGGATGATGGCGACGGTAATATGCGTTGCGTTGCGTGGCAAGGCGATGACCTCCATTCGAGCAGGCATTCCGTCTAGGGAGTTTGCCACGCGCCTGCCCAACTCCTCCTGCCGGTTGCTGCCGGCGGGCGCCGCAGGTCACTCTGTAGAGGCAGGTGGCGTGGTACTGCCCGAGGTTGCCGGCGCGCCGGTCCCCCCGGTTTCCTCTTCCTCATCCTCCTGCACGTAGAAGACGCCGCCGGTCAGCCCCTTCACCTGGAAGCCTTCCGCCCCATCCTTGACGTGGAAGATGACTTGCTTGCACTTGAAGCCCTCGCCGCGGGTCGTGGTCACATGCACATTGCCTTCGAGGGAGATGGTATCCTCGTTGCCATCATAGGCCAGACGATCCCCGGTCGCGGTGCGGTCGCCCTTCGGATCCTTCTGGGTGATCCGCAGGTTGCCGGTGGCCGTGCCCTTCTTGTCTTTGTAGAAGTACTGGATCGTGTCGCAGCGAACGACCACGGGCTCTTTGACGCGAGAACGCGCCCGTTGGCCGGTCTCCGTCTTGGCATCCTTGGGGCGGGCCGTCAGGCAGACGTTGCCATCGGCATTGGCGCGTTTCAGGTTCAGGTCTGCGCGGATGACGTCGGCGGTGATCTCGTTCTGAGGGTCCCACATGCGTGGTTTGCCCGTCGCGCGCATCCATCGCTCGGCGCGGTTCCAGACGATGCGGTCGGCGCGCAGAGTGGCGTCGGAGTCGGGAAGCTCGACGGTGGCAAGCGTGGCGATATAGGTGGAGGTCTCCTCGTCGTAGTCCACCGTCTCGGCCTCGAGCTTCATCTTGCGCTCGCGGGGTGCTTTCTCCTGGGTCTTTCCCGTGGCTTGCGCGCTTGGGGCCGGCGTGGCCGGTCGCGCGG
>DUUU01000415.1 GCA_012841485.1 Armatimonadota bacterium | reverse complement strand
CGCAGAGCAACACCCCCAGAAGAAGACAGGCGCCGATGCCCCCGAGCCACTGCAACAGCGGGAGGATCAGGAGTGCCGCCAGCGCCGCTCCGCTGAGATCCGCGAAGTAGAGCGCGCCCCCTTGCGCCGCGTATCGCCGGAACACCTCCGCCAGGAAGAGCCCCGCGAAGAGGAAGGGCACCAGGGGCACCGCGGGAAGCCAGGGCGTCTCCACCAACCGCGCGGCAAGCGGAGACCGGAACAGAAGCAGCAACGTCGCCGGGATGGAGAGGCCAAAGAGAAGCGCCACGGCCCAGAGACGGATCCAACGATCAGGCAGGTAGGTGCGGATCAGCCCCCCCAGGCCCAGGCCGCAAACCGCCACCGAGACCAGGAGGAAGAGATGGTGGTAGCGGAAAAGGAGCGCGAAGACGCGCACCAGCGCCACTTCCAGGCAGACGCCCGCGAGCGCCACGAGGAAGGTGGCCGCCAGGATGCGCCCGGGGATGGCCACATCTCGCCCGCCGGACCTGGTCGGGCGAGACCCCATCGCCTCGCCCCGATCCGACGGACCGCCGGCGCGGCCCGAAGGCGTTCTAGAGACCATCGCTACTTGCCGCAGGAGCCGGGGGCACCGGCGCGTCTTCGCCTCCCCCCTCGTCCGAGAGTTCGCCGCGCTCCTCCGCCTCGATCATCTCGTCCAGCGACTCCTCGAAATCCTCTCCCAGTTCCTCGCCCATCTCCTTCCCGAGCGCGCGCGCCCAACGGCGCACATCGGCGGCGTCTTCCATGTCGCCGAAGTTCGCAGGATCGAGGGCGTCGAACATCTCCTCTTCCGACCGCGCGCGCGATACCCGAGAGATGAGCCGCTTGAGCTCCGTGCCACCGCACCGCGGGCATTGCAGCGGCGCCTCATTGGCGACCATGCCATGCAGGTGGCTGAACTTTCGGTTGCATCCCACGCAACGATACTCGTAGATCGGCATCGCTCCATCCACTCCGCATTCCGCGAATTGACGCCACCCCACCGGGTGGCAACCACGCGCCGGCGGGTGCGGCCCCGCCGGCACTCGCCCTCATAGCGAGGGGCTGCCGGAAGCAGCCCCTCGCCGAACGACCATCCCGCGCGCTCGCTACCGCCGGCGCAACCCCGACCAGAAACGCCGGGCCGCTTCCAGCGCGGTTCGCGATCTTGGCGGCGGGTTCTGATTCGTTGGCTCGTTCCCGATGCCCGGCAGCACCGCGCCCTCCGGTAGATAGCCGTGCGGGAGCAGGGTCACCGTCACCGGCTGCACGCCCGGCTCAATCTCAGCGATTGTCGAGCCGCTGCCCATCACCTGGCCGGTTCCATCGGCATTCGACATGGCGAAGACCTCAAAGCGCAAGACGCCGACCGGCACGCCATCCATCCGCAGCCGCAGGGGTTGCACCTTATCATAGTGCGCGGCGGGATCGAGCAGCGACTGCTCCGATGCCAGTGACGAGGGAGGAACCATCACCTGCCGCAGCGCGGGGATCTCCTGGTTCGTGCTCACCGAGTAAACCCGGATCAGGACGCTGGAGACGATCTCGTAATAGGTGAGATTGCCGACCTGCTTTAGCGTCAGGCTCAAAGGCACATTCATCATCGCCAGGTTGACGCTCCCGGCGCCTGTCTGGCCCTGAATCCGCAGCCCGGCCGTCACATCTGTTGTCGCGCCGCTGGTCACCGTCACCGTCTCCGTCCCCATGGCGAGCGCGCCCGCGGGGATCGACGTCTTGTTCTCCCTCAGCTCCTGGTCGAACGCGTCGCGGTCGAACCCGGGCCCGCCGTAGGCGGCGCAGACGATCTCGTAGGGCCCGCCTGGCAGGGCGAAAGTAACCCGGCGCTCGTTCACGCCGGCCACGTTCGGGACAACCGCCTCACGGACACGCCCCTGGGTATCAAAGACCGATACCAGAACGATCTCGGTCCCCGCAGCAGTGATGTTGGTGGTCAGGATGCTTAGCTCACCGTCTGGCTTGGGCGGATTGACCGTCTGGGCGGTACCGAGGGGCACGTCGATGTCGACACGCGCACCCGCCTGCACAGTCCCCTGAACGGTGCCGACGCGGTTCACCGGATCAGAGGTCGTCGGACCGGTGTGCGTCGTGACCACGAAGAGCCAGGGACCGGCCTCAAGGCCGCCCACCAGCACCGGCACGCGCGTCACCGGGAGATTATCGCTCACAAAGGCGCCTTTAAGCGGGACGGTGATCGGGGCGCGGTCCGCCGCGGTGCCCAGCAGGCTGGGATCGCCCGGCATGGGATCCACCACCACCAGTGCATCTCCCTGCGCGATGTTGGTGATGCTGAGCACAGCGGTTCCGGTCGTCACCGGCGGCTTGCTCGTACCGGGCTCCTCATCCCCTCCCGGTGGGGACGTGACCAGCGCCACGGTCACCAGCGCCTCCGTGAGGGGATCGATGGTCGCGCTGCGCGAGCCCTGGGCAATGGCCGTGCCGGCCGAGTTGAAGGCCGTCGCCTGGAAGAGGAGCGCCGTGGCCGGGAGCGAGGGAAGGAAGAATGGCACGGTCGCAAACGTTTTGGACGCCGTGAGGCTGATGCTCGGCGGTTCGCCCTCGTTGGGGATCACCTGGCCATTTTGGAGAACCCGAAGCGAGACGTGGTTGGCTCCGGGCGGCACATCGCGCACGAGGACGACGGCGCTCCCCTTGCTGGCGATCTCTCCGGCCTTGCCCCCGGTTTCGGCCAGGGTGATATCGACGCTGGCGCGCACCCCCTTCTGGATCTCCACGGTCTGGCCACCCAACGCGATAGGGGTCTGGCTGGCTTCCCCGTAGGCCTCGACCAGGAAGAGCAGGGACGCGTAGGGGAGGCCTTCGAGGGTGACGCTCTCTCTCGTGATGCCCGGCGACCGGGTAATCTCCTTGCGTAGGTGCGGGTACTCGCTCTCGCCCACCACCCGGATGATGAGGCGTTTCGTCTCTGCGGGGATGACCCGGCCCTCGGACTCCGGCCAGGCGATGGCGATCACGGCGCTTCCGCCGGCAGCCGCAGAGCTATCAGCAGCACGCCGGGCGCTGCCACAACCAAGGATCATGCCCAATAGGCAAAGGGTCGCCAAGGCGAGGCCCCCGCGCCGCAAGAATGGGCTCATTTGAGGCTGCATACTCCCGTCTCCTCATGTGAGCAGGCGCCGGCATCAAGCCCCTGGAAAGCGGGGCCCGGCTCAGTTCAGATTGATATCCGCCACACCGCCAGTGGAACCACCCGATGGGCCATCGCCCTTGTCACGAACGGTGCCCATGACCACCAGTGCCACGATGCCCGCCCCCACCAGCGCGGCCCAGGGGAATCGGAACCCGGAACGCTTTCGTGGCGCCGGTATCTCCAAAACCTCCGCGCGGTCATTGAGACGCAACTGCGCCTGCACTCCTCCGCGAATCACGCGCGCGTTGGAAGTGGCGAAGGAAGTCTCAAACACCTTCACCTGCGCGATCTCTTCGCCATGGCGCATGATGCGGAAGATGGTTCCATCCACGACGCCATCGCGCTCGCCCGCGCTGAGCACGACCTTGTTGTTCGCCAGGTCCACCACCGCGGCGCCCATCCTGACGAGCGCGGTTTCCGAGGCCGGCGCATCCGCCGCCCAGGCTGGCATGCGCGGGCAGAGGATGCCCGCCAGCATCAGAACGCAGAGCCAGCGCGCCACGGGTCGAAGGAAATGGCTATCGCTCACGGCACACTCCTTTCAGCCTCAGGCGATCTGGCGCAGGATGTTGGCCATCTCAATGGCGGTGGTGGCCGCGTCGAAGCCCTTGTTCCCGGACTTGGTCCCGGCCCGCTCGACCGCCTGCTCGATATTATCGGTCGTGATCACGCCAAAAACAGTGGGTACCCCTGTCTGGAGCCCGATCTGGGCGATCCCCTTTGTCACTTCCGCGGCCAGATAGTCGAAGTGGGGCGTTGCTCCCCGGATCAGCGCGCCCAGGCAGACGACCGCGTCGAAGCGCCCTGAAGCCGCGAACTTCTGGGCCACGATTGGGATCTCGAAGGTCCCGGGCACCCAGGCGACGGTGATGTTGCTCTCGTCCGCGCCATGGCGGATGAGCGAGTCGATGGCTCCCGACAGAAGCCTGCCGGTGATGAACTCGTTGAAGCGGCTGACTACGATGCCAAATCGCAACCCTTGCGCGTTTAGCTTGCCTTCTAGTGTGTTCGGCACGTTCTTGGATCCTCACCCGATTTGAGACACCGGTGTTGTGGCAGGGCTGCCTCCGACGAGGAGGCAGAAGATGGTATCACACCGTCTGCTATTCGTCAGGAGAGCACGCCTTCCTTCTGCGCGCTAGAGCTCGATCAGATGGCCAAGCTTCTCCGCCTTTGTCTTGAGGTAGCGCCGGTTGTCCGGCGTAGGCGTCACGGGGAGCGGCACCTGCTCCACCACCTGGAGGCCATATCCCTGCAGGCCGGCAATCTTCTTGGGGTTGTTGGTCATCAGGCGGATGCGCGAGAGCCCCAGATCCGCCAGCACCTGCGCGCCAATCCCATAGTCGCGCAGGTCCGCGGCAAAGCCCAGCGCCTCGTTCGCCTCGACGGTATCCTTGCCATGCTCCTGGAGCTCGTACGCCTTCAGCTTATTGATCAGCCCGATATCGCGCCCCTCCTGCTGGATGTAGAGGAGCACGCCCCGGCCCTCGGCGGCGATCACCTCCAGCGCGCGTTGGAGCTGCTCGCCGCAATCGCAGCGCAGAGAGTGGAAGACATCGCCGGTGAGGCATGAGGAGTGAACCCGCACCAGAATATCGCCCTCCGAGATATCGCCCATGACCAGGGCCACATACGGCTTGTGGTCGAGCTGGCACTCGTAACCGTAGGCGGCGAACTGGCCCCACGGCGTTGGGAGGCGGACGCGCGCCTCCAGGCTGATGAGCTTCTCCGTGCGCCGCCGGTAGGAGATCAAGTCGGCCACCGTGATGATGCGCAAGCCGAAGCGCACGGCGAACTCCTGCAAGGCAGGCAGGCGCGCCATGCTGCCATCCGCAGTCTTGATCTCACAGATCACGCCCGCCGGCTGAAGCCCGGCCAGTCTTGCCAGATCGACCGCCGCCTCGGTGTGTCCGGCTCGCGCCAGCACGCCTCCGGGCCGGGCGCGCAACGGGTGAACGTGGCCCGGGCGAAGCAGATCGCGCGGCGCCGTCTGCGGGCTTACCAGAGCGCGAATCGTCACCGCCTGGTCTTGGGCCGAAATGCCGGTCGTCGTGCCCTCGCGGGCGTCCACCGTCACCGTATAGGCCGTGCCGCGCGGGTCCGTGCTATACTGCACCATCGGCGGGAGTTCCAGCGCCTCGGCGCGTTCCACCGTCAACGGCACGCAGATCATCCCGCGCGCGTGCGTCTCCATGAAGTTGATCGCGGCGGGCGTCACCCTCTCCGCGGCCATCACGAGGTCTCCCTCGTTTTCCCGGTCCTCATCATCGACGACGATGACAAACCGGCCTTCCGCAATATCGACAACTGCCTCTTCTATCTTCGCGAACCCGGGCATCCGCCCTCCGTCTCCTTGGCAAGAACACACTCTCTTAGGAAATATACCCCTCTTCCTGGAGCAACCGCATCAGCTCCGCGTCGGCGCGGCCTGCGCCCGCCGAGTGGCGGGCCACGAAGCGCGCCACATACTTGCCGATGATATCTGCCTCCAGGTTCACCTGATCACCGGGCTTCAGCGAACCCAGCGTCGTCACCTTCAGGGTGTGCGGGATGAGCGCCACCGAGAAGCCGTTGGCATCCACGCGGACCACCGTCAGGCTCACCCCGCTGATGGCGACCGATCCCTTATCCACCAGAAACTGCGTCACCTCTTGCGGCGCATCCACCTCCAGGACGTAGCCGGCGCCCGCGCGTTCCAGTGACCGCACGCTGCCTACGGCATCGACGTGCCCCTGGACGAAGTGGCCCCCGAAGCGATCGGTCGGGCGCAACGCGCGCTCCAGGTTCACCCGTTCCCCGGGGCGCAGCGTCCGGAGCGTCGTCCGCCGCGCCGTCTCCGGCACGACATCGAAACGTGCCCCCCGTGGCCTGGTCGTGGTCACGGTGAGGCAGACGCCGTTGACGCTGACACTCTCGCCCACCATCGCGTCTGCGAGGAGCTCCGGCGCCTCGATGGTCAGCCGCAACGCCCCTCCCGTCAGGACGGCCTCCTGAACCGTTCCGATTGCCTCAACAATACCGGTGAACATAGCCCTCGATTGCCAGGTCGGCGCCGGCGCGCCGCACATCCAGTCGATCCAGACGGAGCGCCTCGGCCATCACGCCTGCGCCCTCGCCCTCCACGGAGGTGGGTGCTTCCCTGCCCCCGATGAGAAGCGGCGCCATGAAAAACAGCAGCCGGTCGATCACGTCCGCCTGCAGCGCGGCGGCGGCAACGGTACCGCCACCCTCCAGGAGCACGCTCATCACGCCGCGGCTCCCCAAAAGCGCAAAAAGAGGGGCGACGCTGACATGCCCGGCTTCCTCCGGCACCACCAACACCTCGGCGCCGCGCGCGGCAAGCGCGTCCACGCGCTCTCTGGGCGCGCTTTCGGTCACCGCCACGATCACCGGGCCGCCCGGTCCGAAGAGCGCGGCATCGGCCGGCGTGCGCGCCTGGCTGTCCAGGACCACGCGGATCGGATCTCGCCGCTTGCCGGGCAGGCGCACATTCAGCCGGGGGTCATCGCGCAACACGGTGCCCACGCCCACGGCTACGGCGTCGCACTCCTGGCGCAGCCGGTGGACGCGCCGGCGGGCTTCCTCGCCGCTCACCCAGCGCGAGTCGCCGGTTCGCGTGGCAATCTTCCCATCCAGCGACACAGCGCACTTCAGGATGCCGTAGGGCACGCCTGTGCGCACGTGCTTGAGGTAAGGCTGCAACAGCGCGCGCGCCTCTGCTTCGCACACGCCGACGCTCACCTGGAGCCCCGCCTCGCGCAGGCGGGCGAAACCACGGCCGGCGACGACATCATGCGGGTCCTCCAGGGCGGCAACCACGCGCGCGATCCCGGCTTGCAGCACCGCGTTGGTGCAGGGAGGCGTGCGTCCGAAGTGCGCACACGGTTCGAGGGTGACATAGAGCGTGG
>DUUU01000414.1 GCA_012841485.1 Armatimonadota bacterium | reverse complement strand
GTGCGCGGGATCCCGCATTTCATCTCGCCTGCGTGGAACACGGATCGCTCGCATTTCGACCCAGAGTACTACGCCGAATGCTGGGAGCGGCTCGGGTTTCGCTCCGTCACCCTGCTCACGGGGCATCACGACGGCTGTCTCCTCTACCCCTCCCGTCTCTCGCACCAGCAGCCGGGCCGCGATTACTTCGGCGAGCAGGTGGCTGCGTGCCGCAAGCGCGGGATCCGCGTCCTCGCCTACTACTCGCTCTCACTCGACAGCCTGGTGGGAAGCGAGCACCCGGAGTGGCGGATCCGCGATCTCGCCGGGCGCGCCCATCCCGTGGATTACCGCGGCTTCTCGCACTACCACTGGCTCTGCCTCAACAGCCCCTACCGCGATTTCGCCATCCAGCAGCTCCAGGAGGTGGTGCAGAACTACCCGGTGGAGGGCGTCTGGATCGACATCCTCTACCTGCCGTGGCACAAGACCGACCTTCAGGAGGAAGTCTGCTTCTGCGAGCACTGCCACCGGCAGTACTCGGAGTGGTTCCACGGCGAGCACCTGGTTGACGCCGCTGGCACGCCCCGGCATGATGAGTTTCGCGCGCTCACCTACCGCAACTTCCTCGCACGGCTGAAGGAGATGCTCCTGGCGCAGGATCGCCCCCTGCTCCTAACGTTCAACGGGGCCGGCCGGCGGCGGATGCCCGGCTACAAGATCTGCGACGACCTAGCCGACCTCCTCTCCGGCGAGGCGCACAACCCGCTCTCGCTCAGCATCACATCCCGGAGCCATCGCAACGACGGACGGCCGTTCGAGCTCCTAAGCTGCGCTGAAGTCTGCTGGTCGCACAACCAGATGAAGCCCGAGACGCTCATCCGGCTGGAAAGCCTTTCCACGCTGATCGCCGGCGGCACCTACACCATCGGGATCACGCACGCCCCCGACGGCCGTCTCTCACCCGCGAACATCAACCGTCTGGAGCGCTGGAGCCGGTGGATCCACGAGCGCGCATCCCTCTTCCAGGAGAGCGAGCCGGTCTGCGAGGTGGGTATCCTGGCACCCGAGCTCGGGCCAACCGGGATCGAGACGTGGGCTTCGTGGCTGCGTCAGGGTCACTTCCAGTTCAACGTCTTCATGGATCTGGACGCTGCCCTTGGCTATCCGCCGGCGCCCGAAGGTCTGGGCCGCTACCGGCTCATCGTGGTGCCGCACGCGCGCGCCCTCTCCGAGGAAGAGGCGCGCCGGCTCCGCGAGTACGTCGAAGGCGGCGGCCACCTCCTCCTGGAGTATCCGGCTGCGGCGCTGCACGACCACCTCCCCTGGGTCGAGGAGCTGGCCGGCGTCCGGCAGCTTCGCGAGCCGCGCGCCTACGCTTTCTACCTGCTCCCAGAAGAGCCGGAGCTTTCCGCCGGATTGCCCGAGGGCGACCCGGTGCTCTACTACGTCAACGCCTACGCGTGCGTCGAGCTGACCACCGGCGAGGCGGTGGGCCACGTGGTGCCTCAGTTCGCCGATAAGGTGCGCACCTCCGACATCCAGACCGTGGCCAACTACTGGGCAAGGCCCGACCAGGCTCCGCACCACCCGGGGCTTATTCTCAACCGGGTTGGGAAGGGCCGCGTGCTCCTCTCGGTGCTCCCCCTCACCGCGCCGAACCGCGACTCTGACCGCTGCCCGTGGCCGCGGATCCTCGCGCTCAACTGCGTGCGCTCGCTCCTGGGCCAGCCGCTCGTCTCGCTGAGAGGGTATGGCCAGGTGGAGGTTTTCCTGTCGCGACAGCCAGGGCGATGGCTGCTGCACTTCCTGAATCACGCCTACGGAGCCGGGGAGGCGATCCCCGGTGAGGGCGAGGAGGAGTTCCTTCGCGAGATACCGGTGTGCCTCGCACCCTGGCTCCGAGAAGCGGTCATCGCCGCGTCGCTGGAGCCGGACGGCACGCCCGTCGCACTCACGGCTGAGGGTTTCGTGCTGCCGCGCCTGGGTGTCTATCAGGCGGTCGCTCTGAAGGGGGAACGCTAGCGGCAGGCCCCTCGCCAAAACAGTCTATTCCCCGGGGAGGCCTACTCTCCCCGAATCGCACTAGAGCTAGAACAGGTGATTTATAGATGGTCCGAGTAGCAATCATCGGGTGTGGCGCATTCGCCGAGTCACAGCACATTCCCAACTGCGTGGCACATCCAGACGTGGAGGTCGTCGCCCTGTGCGACCTCCGCCGGGAGCGCCTGGAGGAGGTGGCCCGCCGGTTCGGGCTCGAGCGGGCCTCGCTCGTGACCGACAGCGCCGAGGTTTTCCGCCGCTCCGACGTCGACGCGGTCCTGGCGGCGACCGACCATTCGGCGCACCTGCCGCTCATCGCGGAGGCGGCGCGCAGCGGCAAGCACCTCCTGATCGAGAAGCCGATGACGATGACACAGGAGGAGTCGCTGCAGGCGCTCCGCCTGGTGAAGCAGAGCGGGATCAAGCTGTGCGTCGATTACAACCGACCCTTCTCACCCTCGATGCGGGCGATCAAAGAGGCGCTGGAGGAGCACCGGACCGACCCGGTGACGAGCCCCTGGAGAAGCAAGCGCGCGCCCGGATTCCCCACGCTTCCGGAGGAGCGGGCCACCAACCTGGTGATCACGATCAACGACGAGATCGACTCCTACCGGCCCCAGCACCTCGATCCGGGGCGCGGCGGCGGGCAGATCCTGGGCGAGAGCTGCCACTGGTTCGATCTCGCGTGCTGGCTCATCGACCGCCGGCCCGTGCGCGTGCTCGCTTCCGGCTCCACGCGGCTCAGCCATTCCGTGACGCTCGACTTCGAGGATGGCTCGATGGCCACCCTCTTCTTCTCCGTCTGCGGCACTTTCGACTATCCGAAGGAGCGCTACGAGCTCACCAGCGGCGGCGCGCTCTTCCTGAACGAGTTCTTCGTCGAGACGGCGGTCTACGGCCGGGGTGAGGCTGTTCGCAAAACCTACCCGATGCAGTTCGACGACCTGCGCACCGAGGTGCCAGAGGAGGGCTTCGCGGCCTATTTGGCGAAACGCACTCTGGCTCAGCGCCGCTTCCTGGAGACGGGCAAGATGCCGGCCCTGGCTCCCGACAAGGGACATCAGGCGCTGCTCAACGCCTTCATCCGCGCGGTGCGCGACGACCTTCCTTGCCCGGTGGATGAGCGGCGCGGCGCCCGGGCAACCTACCTTTCGGGCCTGGCGATCCAGTCGATCCGCACAGGGATGCCCGTGCCCGTCTGCCGCGAGGCGTTGGACGCGTTCGTTCAACCTTGAGGAGACGATCATGAGGAACCGCTTGCTAGGATGGGCGACCTTCTTCACGCTGGCCGCCTTGCTCTCGTGGATGCCTGGCGCGCAGGCCAGCACCGAGGAGTTGGAGGAGGAGCACTCGCTCTCCACCGAGTTCGAGACGCCGCACACGAAGTGGGCACAGCCCTACGCCGGCGGAAAGCTGCGCGCGCTCTTCTTCATCGATATGGGCTACTGCGGCACCTGGCCGCGCGAGATTGTCGAACTCAAGCAGCGGTTCGACATCGACGCCGAGGCCGTTTTCTGGGCCAAGATTGTCGACACGACGCGAACGCACTGGCATGGCGGCGCCGCGGGCGTGGCGCGCATGAAGCGCCTCCTGGAGAAACCGTGGGACTGCTACGTTTTCATCAATCTGGCGCCCGACCGGCTGCCGCCCGAGCAGCAGTATCGCGCGCTGGAGGGAGTGACCAAAGGCGCCGGTATCGTCCTGATGGGTAAGGATGACCCGCGCGTGCTGAAGCCGGCACGGAAGCTGCCATTGCCAGCGTTCCTCCGCGAGGGCGTGCCGCTCCTGGAGCTCCCCTTCGTGCAGGCGTCCTACCTGCCGAAGCCCGAGGAGGGCGCGCCGTCGGTCGCCACGGTCGCCGAGCGCATGGTCGCCTGCTATCAGGTGCGTGAAGGGCGTGGGGTGCGCCTGCCACCGCGGCCCGAGATCGACTACCGCCCGGGATGGGAGACGGAGTACGACTACTGGCAGTCGCTCGTCGGGCGCGCCCTCCTCTGGGCCGCCGGGCGCGAGCCGAAAGCGTCGCTCACCGTAGAGATGAGCGAGCGGGCCCTCGCGCGCGCTTCCCTGCCGCGAAAGCAAGCCGCGGTGATCTCGTGGGAGGGGCTGGATACGAAGGCCCGGCCGGTGATCTCGCTGCGCCTGCGTGGCGCCGACGGCTCCTCTCGCGTGCTGCCGGAGGTCTCGCGGCCTCAGGAGCGGGGGCAGGCCACGGTGGAGATTCCCCTGCTCCCCGCCGGAGAGTACTACGTGGATGCCCTCGCGCGCGGGTCCAACGGCATCGCCACCTGGGCAAGCACTGGCTTCCGCGTGGAGTGCCCCCGGTCGATCAAAGAGATCACGCTGGAACAGCCGTACTCGGAGGCGGGAGGCAAACTCGCCGGGCGCGTCACCGTCGAGGGCACCCCCACACTCGCCGGCGAGCGCGTCCGGATCGACCTGTGCGACCGGCGAAACCGCGTCCTGATGCGCCATGAGGCACCCCTCACGGGTAGCTCTGTGGCGTTCTCCTTCCCCGTGCCCGAGTGGTTCCCGATGCTGGTGCGGGTTGAGGCCACGCTGATCTCGGGCAACGAGGCCGCCACCCGCGCCTACACCTATTTCAACGTGACCAAGCGCAACCGCGACCAGTTCAACTTCCTGGTCTGGGACACGCCCAATGGCACGCTGGCGCCCTACGCCGAGGAGAGCCTGGTCCGCAATGGGATGACTCTCCAGCTGCGGAGCGGTACTCCGCCGCGCTACGTGCAGGCCTACGACGTCGCCTGGGTGCCCTACACCACGCGCATCATGTCGCCCAAGAGCGAGCAAGGGATCATGAAACCCTGTTGCTGGCACGATGAGGAGGCGATCACCCGTCACGTTCAGAAGATCATCGAGCCCTACGGGGAGAGCCGGCAGATCGGCGTCTTCGCCTACTCATTGGGCGATGAGGGCGTCACGCGCGGCGCCTGCCTCCACCCGGCCTGCCTGGCCGCGTTCCGGAAGTACCTGCGCGAGGAGTATGGCACCATCGCGGCGCTAAACGCCTCTTGGGGCACCCAGTACACCTCGTTCGATCAGGTAAACCTGGACCCGGTCGATGATAGCGACGCCGCGGTGGCAAAGACTCGCGGTAACTACCCGCGCTGGTACGACCGGCAAGCGTTCCACTCCTACAGCTTCGTGCGCCTCTGCGACCGCTTCGTGGAGGCGTTCGCGCGCCTCGATCCGAAGGCACTCGTTGGCTTCGAGGGCGCGGGCACCTTCAACGCAGGCGATGACTACGATGCCATCGTGCGCACCAACGGCTTCTGGGCGCCCTACCCCGACATGGGTGACGAGGTGATCCGCTCCCTGGCGCCCAAGGGCTTCCCGCGCGCCAACTGGATGGGCTACACCCGCGATGCCGACTCGCTCCTCAGCAAGTACTGGCGCATGGTGACGCGCGGATGCGACAGCGTCTGGTATTGGCGCTGGGATGGCGTCGGTCGCTTCCATGGCTGGCTCGCGCCGCACCTGGGCCCCTACGAGGCAACGAAGGAGGTCCTACGGGATACCCAGGTGGTACGCGACGGCCTGGGCACGCTGCTGATCCACTCGGAGATGCAGCACGATGGCATCGCGTTCGTCTACTCCATGCCTTCTGCCTACGCCACGCGCGTGGGGAAAGGCCCCGCCTACGGGAACTACCTGTCGGCGCACACCGCCTGGTCGCGCACCGTGCGTGACCTCGGCCTCCAGTACCGCTACGTCACCGACCGCATGCTCCGCCGGGGCGAGTTCAACCCGTCGGAGTTCAAGGTGGTCGTCCTGTCGCGCACGGAGGCCCTCGGCCCGGAGGAGGCCGCCGTGCTCCGCCGCTTCGTGGAGAATGGGGGCACGCTCATTGCCGACGTTCGCCCGGGCCTCTACGACGGCCACTGCAAGCCGCGCGAACGCGGAGTGCTGGATGACCTCTTCGGCATCTCGCGCACGGCCCTGGATGCCGATCCTGCGCGTGGCGAAGCCGCCTTCACCGGCGGGGAGGCCCCCCTGCGCCTGGCCAACGCGCTCTGTGATCCAACGGTGAGGCTTGCCGGCGGCCAGGCGGCCGGCAAGTGCGGCGAGGCGCCGCTGCTGATCAGCCGCGCCTACGGAAAGGGGCGAGCGATTCTCCTCAACGCCCCGATCCACGCCTTCCCCGGGATCTGGGTCGGCGACACGTCCGAGGCGGTGGCCGGCCTCTTCGCGCGGCTCTTCGCCGATGCCGGCGTCATGCCGCAGGTGCGCGCCACGAATCGCGACGGAGCGCGCGAGCGCAATCTGGAAACGGTGCGCTGGCGCAACGGCGATACGACGCTGGTCGCCCTCTTCCGTGAAGCCGGGCAGGCAAGCAAGGCGCAGCTCCTTCTGTCCGAGGCAACCCATGTCTACGATCTCCGGAGCGGGCGCGCGCTGGGAAAGACGGCCAGGGTCACCTGCGACCTCCGGCCAGGCAGGGCCACCTTCCTGGTGCTCTCGCCCACTCCGGTCCAGCCGGCGCGCCTGACGCTTTCCGCGAAGGCGCTGAAACCGGGCCAGACCGGCGAGGTGACCCTCCGGGCCGGCTCGCCCGGCGGGCTTCAAGCCTTCCTGCTGACGGCGCGCCAGCCGGATGGCACGGAGGCCGACTGGCTGCGCCGCGTCGTGATGGTACCGCCAGCCGGAGCCAGCGTGCCGCTGCCTGTCGCGGAGAATGATCCGACCGGCCAGTGGGAACTGAGCGCGAAGGAGCTGTTCACGGGCCGAGTGGTGAAGGCGAGGTACACGGTGGCGCGCTAAAGCCCATCCCAAGGGCAGGGAGGGTTCTGCCATGCTGCGGTGCTTCATCCGACGTCGAAGCTGGCCGAGGGGAGGCCAGCCTATGGCTTCTTCCGGCACGCGCGTGAAGAGGGCCCTCCTGGCCGCCTGCCTGGGCCTCTGCGGCCTCGTTGAAGGCGAGGCCACCGTGCGCGCCGCGCCCGTGACGATTCTGGAGACCGATTTCGGGGCCGCCACCGTTGAAGTGAGAAACGTGGACCCCGGCGGGCTGAAGTCGATCACGGGCGTGGTGCCCGCGGGATGGCGCGATGACACCGGCTGGAAGAAGGAAGTCCTCGTCGACTATCGCGTGGTAACTGAGGGCGGGCGGCGGTTCCTCCGGATCACTCACCAGAAGGGCGGCGGCGCCCAGTTCGCGCATCCCCTGCCTGGAATCGAGAAGGAGGAGGGGTTCTACCGGCTCACGCTCACGGCGCGCTCCCCGAAGGGCACCGGTGGCTCGGTGGGCATTCGTTTCATCGGCGCGCCCTACACCACGTCCTGGTCCTCTCGACCCGAGATCGGCCCCGAGTGGCAGGAGCACTCGCTTGAGTTTCGCCTGGGAAAGCAGCCCCAGCCACTCGGGCTCTGGATCTGGATTGACGAGGGGATCCTCGATCTCCAGCACTTGCGCCTGGTGAAGCTCTCGCGCGAGGATCTGCTCTCCGAACTGCGCGAGCGCTATCCGGCGCCCGCGGCGAAGAACCGCGCGCGCACCACGCGCTTCCCCCTTGGGCTACAGAGCGGCTGGTTCATCGGCCGCGAGCACTCTGATGGCGACGAGGTGATCGTGGCCCCCGATCCCGAGAGGCCCGGCCCGTCCGGCTTCCCCGCGCTGCGGGTTGCCGCCGAGAAGGGGATCGAGATCACGACCGCGCCCTTCCTTGTGCCGCCCTGGAGCGGGAAGGAGCACACCGCGAGCCTCGCGGTGTGCGGTCGCGCCCAGGGCAAGCTGGTTGCCATCGCCGATGGGCGGACCCTCGCGGAGGCACCTTTCACCGCCACCGAGGAGTGGCAACGCGCCCGGCTCAGCTTCACGGCGGCGCTCTTCGCCAAAGCCCACGCGCTGCGCATCGAAGCCACGGGCACCTTCTGGATCGACGCGCTCCAGGTCGAGGAGGGCCGCGAGGCAACCGCCTACACGCCCCCAGGCCCCTTCGAGGTCTCTCTTGCCCTGCCCAAATCGAATGCCTCCCCTGCCCTCGTCCAGTTCGAGGACGAGCCGCCGGTTGTCCTCTACTGCGCAACCGGCGAGGCTCCCGGCGCGGTGCTTAAGGCGAGGATCGTCAATGTCTACGGCGATGAGAGCTCTTTGCCAGATGTGCCCCTTGGCCAGGGCAAGATGCACCAGGGAAAAGTGCGCTATGCCCTCTTCCCCAGCCGGCCCTATGGCAGCCATCGCATCGAGGCGTGGGTGGAAGACGCCGCCGGCCGGCGCCTCAGCCCGGAGAGCGAGCTGGTGGTCCACCGCATCCGCCGCCCGCGCTACTGGGGCAAGGACGCGCCCAACTCGCCCTTCGGCATCCACACGAACTCCACCACCCGGCACAACTTGATGGCGAAAGCAGTGGGCTGCAACTGGGTTCGCCTGCATGACGCAGGCACGCAGTACATCGGCTGGGCCCATCTGGAGCCGGAAAAGGGGAAGTGGCAGTTCTTCGACGAGCCGATCCGCCGCTACCGGACGCACAAGCTGCTGATCCTCGGCTTGCTAAGCACCGCGCCCGGATGGGCCACCGACTGGGGCCAACCCACGAAGAGCTACTTCGAGCGCTACTTCCAGCCCAAGAAGATGGAGGACTGGGCGAACGCGGTGCGCACCATCACCCGGCGCTATCAGGGCGTCATCGATCACTGGGAGATATGGAACGAGCCGTGGGGCACCCTCTTCTGGATCGGCAGCTACAACCGCGAGAAGACCGACAAGCCGTTCAGAGAGCGCGCGATCCGGAGCAAGACCGCAGCCAAGGATTATGCCATCCTCCAGAAGACAGCGTATGAGACGGCGAGGGCCGCGGCCCCGGGGGCGCGCATCCTCGGGTTCAACACCCTGCCCGGGCAGTGGACCCGGGAGCTGCTCGAGCACGGCGCCGAGGAGAGCTGCGACATTATCTCGTACCACGACTACTCCGGCGGCGCCCTCGGCACGCCCCAGGATGCCCCGGCCAAGCGCTATCAGGAGGCGATTGGCCCCACCGCCGAGAGGCTGGGGCGCGTGCCCAGGCCGGTGTGGATGAGCGAGGGGAACGTCCTGGAGTGCCCTCTGGAGAACGGCTTCTATCGCTGGACGCTGCCCTACGACACGGCATCCAGGGTGATGAGCTCCGCGGACCGACTGGCCCGCTACGTGCTCAGCCAGCGCGCGCTCGGTGTAGAGAAGAGCTTCCTCTACACCATCCACGGCCATGGCGCCTTTGGCGTGCGCTATCCGTGGACGGCGCTCGTCTCCGGCGACGGCGGGCTTCACCCGCAAGGCGCGGCCCACTCAACCCTCGCCTGGCTGATCGAAGACACGCGGTTCGTGAAGAGCCTCTCGCCGTGCGAGGGCGTTTTCACCTACCTCTTCGTGGGCAGGTCGCGCGCGGTCGCCGCCCTCTCCCCGAGCGTAGGCCACGCCCCCTATGCGCTCCCCCAGGCGCCGGAGATCACCTGCCTCGATCTCTTTGGCAACCCCCTGCACGGTGGCACGCTACTCGGGAGCGAGGTGATCTACCTGACCACCTCGAAGGGGATCGAGGCGCTGGAGGCGGTTCTCAAGCAGAAACCGGCGGCCGCCCGGCCATGAGGGGCGCGCCGCCGGTGGATGCCACTCCCCCTGTCAGGGAATGAAAGTGGTCTGCTCCTTCAGGTGGTTGCGGAGAAGCGTCGTCCAGATCTGGTATCCGGCTTCGCTCAGGTGCAGGCCATCGGCCTTGTAGAGCTCCGGGCGCGGCGTGCCATCCTCGCCCAGCATCGCCGGCCAGATATCGAGGTAGCTCGCAAGAGGCTCGCGCTCGCACTGCTCGCGGATCAGCGCGTTGGCCTTCTGATACTGGTCTCGCAGCGCCCAGCGCGAAATGCTTGGCTTCGTGGCGATGTAGACCAGGTGCGTGCCCGGCAGATCGCGCTTCACCCGGGCCAGGAACTGCTCGAAGTCCGCGGCGACGACCTCCGGGCTCTTTCCGGATGGGATGTCGTTATCTCCCGCGTAGAGGACCACCACCTTCGGCTGGTGGGGAAGCACGATTCGGTCAAAATAGTGAACAGAGTCCGCGAGTTGTGACCCACCGAACCCCCGGTTGATCGTCACCAAGTCGGGGAAGAAGCGGGCTACGTCCCACCCGACGATGCTCGAGCTGCCGACAAAGAGGAGCGCACCCTTCGGAGGCGCGCTTTGCCGGTCACGCGCCTCGAACGCCAGAATCGTCTCTTCCCACCGGTTCACTTCAGGCCAATCCAAGATTCCCGCCTTTCCCATCGCGAGCGTTGGGCCAGCATTCGCCGGCCACGTCAACCACCGATCCTCGGCAGCGCGGCGCACGGTGAGGTGTAGGGCCACCGGTTGCCGGCCCATCCCCCGAATGCCAAGGCTCTGGAAAGGGATCCGGCATTCGGCGGTCCATCCGCCACCCTCCCGCGCCCGGGCTCGGAACACAACTCCCTTCGCGGGCTGTGGCTCGGGCTCCGTGCCAGCGCCGGTGAGGCGACCCCAGGTGAACTTACCCCCCGGGTAGCCGCGCAGCACCCACGTCCGCTCCGCCTGGCCGATGCCCGCAAGGGCCACCTGCACGCCGTCGCAGCGACCCCACTCGCTCCCTTCATCCCGCGTCGCGCCCTCTCCGACCTCGACGCCGATCACCAACGAGCGCCCCGTGTGGACAGCCCAGGCGCGGGCCCTCGCATCCCCCGCGACAAGCACCATCGCCTTCGCCGGATCGGCACCGGCCCACTCCTCGGGAGTGAGCACGCCATCGATTCTCATCGGCGCCTGCACCGCCAAAGCCGTATAGACGGGCGCCTTCGCCTCCTGCGCCGCAGCCAGCACCCGCGTGGCGGTGCCCGCGAGGCATACCGCCGCGAGCAGGGGCCACAGGAGCCGCGGACTCCTCCAGGGTGCGCTCAAAACCCAGATCCCCCGTATTAACACCATCGTTCCCCCCCCCGCCGGCGGCGTGCCGCCAGGCGTTATCATTCTTATCATCTGGAAGCAGCCGCGCGTCTTCATCGATTACGGCTCGAAAACCAGGTCTCCCCATCCGGTGCCGTCGGGCGCGGTGAGGAAGAGGTGCGCCTCGCCCGGCTCGTCCCCGCGCAGCCAAGCCGCCGTCAGGTCATTCCACCCTGGCAGCAAGATGCCCTCCCCATAGTGGTGCGCCGGATTGGCATGATAGCTCGGGCGGATCGGCCCTCCCGGGTTCTCCACCACCTTCTCGCCATTCAGCCACACGCGCGCAGGGTAGTTGGACGGCGAGCAGATCCGCACCGGGCGCTCGTACGCCGAGGGATTCAGCACGCGCGTCCGACCCACCCACATCCCCGGCTCTGGCAGCGGCACCCGGTTTCCCTCGACCGCCACGCGCCGCTCGGATGGGATCGGAGCCGCGTCCTCGGTGCTCTCGTACGCCTCGGCCGGCCAGCGCTCCATCTGCCAGTACATCGGGCGAATGACCGATACCGTGAAGCTCCAGGGGGCGATCCCCTCCGCCAGGAGGGCAATGGCCGCGTCACTATGGGCACGCGGAGGCGCCGCGGCATCGAGCGACAGCTCGACAGTGAGCTCCGCGCTCTCGCCCGGCAGCAGGTCGACCGCCTCAGGCGCGATGCCCGCCGAAAGCCCCGGCGCGAGAGGCGCCACGGCGACGGGCCCTTCCATGCGCCGCTCGGTGTCGTTGGTCAGGGTGACCGTCACCTGGCTCTGGCCGCCAGGGGCAAGCACGGGGCCGCCGGGGTACCGGACGCGGATGCGCCCATGGTGGAAGCTGCGCTCCACCTCATCGCGGCGGTTGCGCCACAGGCCCGCCTCCTGCATCTGCCGGCGCAGTTCCTCCGGCGTGGGAAGCGCGACGTCGAGCGTACGTCCCGGGCCGAAGACGTAACCGTGTTGCGCCAGCATCGCCACGGCGATAGCAGCCGTGCGCTCCGCAAGCTCCTGGAGCGTTTTTGGCACCACGTGCAGGCGCGTGCGCCGGGGATCGATGGCGATCGAATCGCCGAGGGGCTTCATCCAGCGCTCCGGGAGGCGCCGTGCGCCCCAGGCCGTGCCGAGGATGGCGCCCAGCGTCGCGCCGGTGCAGTCGGTGTCATAGCCGCAGTTGACCGAATCACAGATCGCCTGGCCGAAATCGGTGGGCGACGAGTACCATCCCAGGAGCGTGAACGCGATATTCTGGGGCGCGTCGGTGAAGTTCCAGCGGCCCTCCGCGTCCAGGATTGCCTGGCGAGTGGCCTCCCAGCTCCCCGTCCGCTGCCACGTCTCCTGCATCACGCGCACGGCGCGAGCGACGCGCGATTCGTCCGGGATCGCGGCCAGCCCCAGCGCCATCAGCCGGTCGCGATCCTCCTCGACAAAGGCGGCGCTTTCGATGACGGCGAAGAGCATCTCGGCGTAGGCCGACTCATCGGTGTGGTCAACGATGGCGTCCTCGCGGGCGAGACGAGCGGCGAGCAGCGGCAGGCCAGGGGCGACGCACGCCCAGATCTCCGAGCGGATGGGGCAGCCCATGCTCTCGGAAAACCAGTTGTTCCACGCGCCGGAGAGAGGGGGCAGCAGGCCCTTGCGCACGTTGGTCTTGCTGAAGCCGTATTCGTCCCAGTTGGGCAGGTAGTGATCCAACCACTCCGCGGCGAGCTCCTCGGCGGTGAGGGAGATCCCCCGGGTCTCCAGGGCATGGAGCCAGACGAGCTGCACTTCCAGGTCATCGTTGGGGATGCCGCCTTCTTGGACCACAGGATACCAATCGAGCGCCATCGCCTCCTTGCGCCCCTCAACAGGCCCGCCCAGGGTGCCTCCGGAGTTCTTCCCCATCCAGCAACCAAGAGTCTTATCGAAATAGGTCTGCCAATCGAGCAACGCCATCCGATCCTCCCGAAGGCCCTGAACACGCTCCCAGCCGTGGCGCGTGGGCGTTTTCCAAACCCAACGTTCCGCGGGCAAACGGCGCGTTCCTGCCCAGGGGGATGCCGCGACTACTCCTCGCCATAGAAGCGCCGCTCGAAGATGGCGCGCACCCGCTCGCGATGCGCGTAGAACGCCTCGAGTAGCTCGCCCGCGTTCTCCATCTCCAGGGCGCGCGCCAGCGCCCGCTGGTCCTCATCCCCCTCGGGCAGCACCGAAATCGGCCGCCCGAAGCGAAGATAGAGCAGGTTGCGCAGGCGCATCTGGAAGCGGTAGCCCTCGCGCAGGACGCCGGCCTCCTCCTCCGGGAGCAGGCCCATCGAGACCAGCACCGGCAGCGCCGCGAGTGTGCTCGTCTCACGCAGTACCGGGTGCCGGCCGGCATGGAGGAGCTGCAGACCCTGTACCAGGAACTCCACATCCGAGATCCCTCCTGGCCCCAGCTTGAGGTCACGCATGCGAGTGGCGCGGTCCGTGCGCTCCCTCTCGATTCGGTGCTTCATAGCGCGCACCTCGGCGGCCATCTCCGGCGAGGGATCCTCCGGGAAGGCGAAAGGTCGGATGATATCGCAGAACTCGCGGGCCACGAGGGTATCCCCAGCGAGGAAGCGCGCCTTCAGCAGCGCCTGGCGCTCCCAGGTCTGCGCGCGATCCGCGTAGTAGCGCCGGCACGCCTCCAGCGAGGGCACCAGCGCGCCCCCCTGGCCCTCGGGGCGGAGGCGCAGGTCCACGGAATAGAGGTCACCGTCGGGAAGGAGACGCGTCAGAGCATCCTGGATCCGCTCGGCTAGGCGGGAGTAGCTCCGGTAGCACCGCTCGCGTGCCTCCCCCTCGGGGAGATCGCACACGAAGAGGAGGTCCAGATCGGATGCGTAGAGCATCTCGAAGCCACCGACTCCACCGAGGCCGAAGACCGCAAACTCCGGCTCCCCCTCCAGATCGCCCTGCGCTCGAAGCGCCGCCACGCTCAGATCGACCGCCGCGCCGAGGCACACCTCCGCCAGGAGGGTCAGCTGTTGGACCACGCCCTCGACATCAACGGCGGCCAATACGTCCGCCGCCGCGATGCGGAGCATCTCCCGGCGCTTGAAGCGCCGGAGCGAGTTCAGGCGTGCCTCCGGCTCTTCCTGGCGCGCCAGCCGGGCCGCCAGGCGCTCGCGCAGCGAGCGGTCATCCGCGGGGATGGCGATCACCTCGGGCTCGAAGAGCATATCGAGGAGCGCCGGCTCGCGGCGGATTGGCTGCGTCGCCGCAGGCGCGGTGCCCCCCAAACGACACATCACCTCGCGCGCGAAACCGCTCTCACCGAGGGTGGTCAATAGGCCCTCTCGATCTCCCTTCAGGGCGACCTCGACCACGAAGGAGAGGGCCGCATCCGGATCCGGGGCCGTCGCCGCCGTCTCCAGAAGGCGCGGGCCGACGCGTGCCAGCAGCGCCAGGTCTTCCAGCCGCGCCGCGGTGGCATGCGGCCCGCCAATGCCCGCCAGCCGGTCCAAATCCGACAGCGCGCGTTCGGGCGCCAAGAAACCACGCGCCACCAGGTACTGCCGGATGCGTGCCCGCGCCTCCTCTGAATCGAGCGTGAGGAGCAACTCGCCCAGCGCCGTCAACCGGCTGGGGGCCGCCGCGTCTCTCTCGAAGGGGTCGAAGAAGAGGCGCTGATGGAAGGCGCGCACGGTGCCGGCACGCCGCCGGTACTCGGCGGTAAACTCGGCGCTGGGGTCGTGGTGCCACGCTCGCGGCATTCGCCGGGCCAAGCGCCCCACCGCCTCGGAGGCCAGGGGGAGGCAGCGCACTGCGCGCTCATCCACGATCTGCAGGCGGTGCTCCACAACGCGCAGGAACTCGTAGGCCTCGCGAATCCGCTGGCACTCGTCGGCGGGGAGCAGGCCCGCGCGCTCGAGCGCGTCCAGCGCCTCCAGCGTGTTTCCAGTGCGCACCTCCGGCACGCGCGCTCCGAAGAGAAGCTGCAGGAGCTGCACGGTGAACTCAATGTCGCGAATCCCGCCCCAGCCATCCTTCACGTTGGTAAAGCGCTCGCCCGCTATCTCGCACCGCTTCTCCACGCGCAGCTTGTTGAGGCGCAGCTCCTCGATCAGCGAAGGGGGCACGTCCAGGCGGTAAACACGCGGCTCAATCAGAGCGTGGAAGTCGCGGCCAAGCGCCTCATCGCCCGCCACGAAGCGCGCTTTCAGCAGCGCCTGCCGCTCCCAGTGCTCCACGTGGTGCTCATAGTAGTCCCGGTACGCATCGAGCGAGCGAACAAGCGGGCCGGCCTGCCCCTCGGGGCGCAAGCGCATGTCGACACGGAACAGGTAGCCCTCCGCGGTAGGCCGCGCAAGCGCCTCGATGAGATGCTCGCCGATGCGCGCCGCGGAGGCGACGTGGCTTTCATTCCCCCGGTAAACGAAGATGAGGTCAATGTCGGAGGAGTAGTTTAGCTCGCGCCCGCCCTGCTTCCCCATAGCGATGACCGCGAACTCCAGCCCGTCCAGGGGACCGAAGCGCCGTTCGATCTCCTCGCGGGCCATCCGGTAGGCCTGAGCCACGGCGGCATCAGCAAACGCCGAGAGCTCCTCGACCACCTCCGTGAAGGTGGCTAGCCCGAGGAGATCGCGCGCCCCAATGCGCAGGATCTCGCGCCGCTTGGCGCGGCGCAGGGCATCCAGCCGGCCCTCGTAGGTGCGGAAAGGGACCACACTACGCGCCACCGCGTCGGCAATCTCTTCCGGGGAGCGTCTCTGGGCAAGCCGCGCGGGGTCGGCCAACAGCTCGTAGTAGGCGGGGTCGCGGCACAGGATATCGGCAAAGTACTGGCTCGACGCGAAGAGCAGGAGCAGGTGGCGCAGGAGAAACTGGTCCTCGATCAGCATGCGCTGCACCGCGAGGCTGTGACCGAGTTGCGCCAGCCACCGGTGCAGGTTTCCCAGCGCCATATCCGGATCGGCGCACTCGCCTAGTGACTCCAGGAGGCGCGTCGCCAGGCGCTCGAAAAAGAGCGGGTCCGGGGCCGAGTCCAAGAGAGTAGCAAGCGCCCGCCGGGCACTCGCTGTGTTGCGCAAGCATCCTGCCGACAGGTCCAATCCAAAACTCTCGAGCGCCGCGTCCATCAACACCCCTACGTCATTATGACATAATCAGGCAGCACTGACAAGCAGCATGTGGCCTCCGGATCGCGAGAGCCCGGGCCAGGATGCCGAATCGCTTCGCGATCCTTCGAGAGCGCCGTGCGTGCAGCCATCTTTCGACCCCGAAGGGGCCGCATAGCTTAACCCAGGGTGTCCGCACCCTGGGCTACACCCCGCGAGAGAATAATCTCAACCCTGTAAGGGCCGCACAAACCGCTACCACGGATTGTCGCACCCCTTCGGGGTGCCAGGTGTTTTCTGCCTGCGAGACCCAGGGTCAGGAGTCCCTGGCCTACCCTGTGGGACCGCTTCGCGGTCCTCATAGAGCGCCTTACGGCGAACTCGACCACGATCCCGGATGGGGCGCACAATCCGGGCGCGCACTCTTCCATCCGCGGTATCGACGCCGCGTCGAGGAACAGGAAAGCACTCGGTGATCCGGCAGGCGACGTGACCTCTCGCGACGAAGCAATATCTAGAGGAGGCACTATGAACCGACCCAACACCGCTCGCCGCGCGCTCACGCTCTCGGCGCGAGCCGCGCGCGCTCTCGCCCTCGCGCTGCCCGTTTGCCTCTGCGCGGGGCACGCGGGCTTTGCCGCATCTTCCGAGAAGGGAATGGCCTCGACACCGCCGCAGATCCCCCTCTGCATGATTGGCGACAGCATCACCTGGGCAGACCATGGCGACACCTGGCGCCAGTTCCTCCTGGAGCAGATCCCAACGCTCGCCTTTGTCGGCACGCACACCGCGAAGCTGGGCTATAGCCACGCCGGCGAGGGAGGGAACAGCACGGCCAAGGTCCTCGCGCGAATCGACGCCATCCCCGATTGCCGCTATTACCACCTGCATATCGGCACGAACGACAACAATACGAAAGATCCGGCGAGGGTGGAGCGAGCCGCCGCCGGCACAGCGGAGCGGATCATCGCCATCGTCAACGCGCTCCTGAAGAAGCCAAGCGTAGAGAAGGTCTTCCTCGCAAGCGTCTTCCCCTGTCATACCGACAACCCGCTGCGCGACCAGACCAACGCGCGGACGAACGTCTTCCTCCGCGAGCGCTTGGCCACCGCTTTCCCGCCGGGCAGGGTGGTCTGGGTGGAGTATGAGAAGCCGATCCGCGAAACGGAGAACTGGGAGCCCCTGATTCGCCTCCATCCAACGCCGGAGGGCTACCGCCTGGTGGCGCGCATTCTGGCGGATGCCCTTCGCGAGACGCTCAACCTGCCGGCCGCGCTCTCGGCGCCGCGCCCCCGGTCTGGAGCAGGCGTGCGAGTCGTGAACCTGTGGCGTGGTGGCAGCGATGGCCAGACGATAGAACCGGTGATCGCCGGGTGGTACACCCTCTCCTTCGATGTGGTCTCCGCCGATCCCGCGGGAGGCACGGTGACGATCCGCAACACCACGGAGGTAGACAAGCGGCTGCGACACGCGACCGCTATCAAGCCCGCCGATGCTGGGAAGCGGATAGCCATCAATTTCTTCACCGGGTATGAGGGCTATGGCTACGCCCGAACGCCGCTCTCCCTTGACGTTCAGGGCTGCCGTATCGATCGGATTCTCCTGGAGAAGCAGCGCCCCTCGGGCAAAGCATCGCGCTACGGCGTGGGCTCCTACCTCGACACGGAATCGCCCTTCTCCGCGGGCGAGTTGCTGGAGCTTCCGTAGGCGCGTAGGCCTCGCGCCTGGCGCAGGCGCGTCCGTCCCCGGCCCTTTTGCCGGCTCGCGAGAGGCGCGGCGCGCCGGTTTGCTCCTCCCCGGTACGGGTAATCGATCGATGCTCGCGTCACGGCGGGGCCCATGGTCACCGCCGAGAGGAGGCAGCCGACCGTGTGGAGAGCAATCGTTCCGGCGATCCTGGGCGCATGCCTCACCCTGGGTTTTCCAGCTGTGGGATCCGTCCAGGCTGCGGAGGAGACGGGCGACCAGGCTCAGCCGGCCGTAGTCGTCGTGCCCGCGGTGCCGTCCGTCGTGTACGTCGGCAACATTCCGCTGCTGCTGACAAGCCGTCAGGTTGTCGTGGTCCGGGGTGGCGCCCGGGCGGTGATCGTCCCGGTACATGGGCGATACCTCATCAACGGCACGCCCGTCGCCATCCTGCGCCCGACTCAGGTGATCGTGATCGACCTGCCGCCGGCGCCGGCGGCCCCCGAGACCTAGCCCGCGAGAATCGCCCGCGTAGTGGGAGAGAGCTCGCTGCCGGGGCGCTCGCTCCTCTTGATGCGTTCTCGGGGATGCTTCAGGCCAGGAGGGCCGACCTCCCGACGCTTCCGCCCCCGGGTTCACCGGTGGCGGAAGCGATCCCGGCGCCTCAAAGCACCCCTCCCTCTCAGCCTCCGAGCTGGAAACCCGCCACGCTGCCCGTCTCTGTCACCAGCAGCGCGAGCGGGCCCTGGGCTGTCTGAACTACCTGGAGCATGGCCGGACGCCCAGCAGCGCGACCCTGTCGAACGATCTCGCCCTTGCCGTTGAGGAGGATCATGGTGCCATCCTCGGTGCCCGCGATGATCCACGGCTTGCCGGATGCCGACACGTGGCGGAGAACCACCGGCGGGCTAGGCAAAGCGCGCGACCACTCCTTGCGGCACTGGTGATCCAGAGTGACCACGAGGCCACCCGATGTGCCCACGATGATCTCGCGCCGGCCATCGCCATCCAGATCCGCCACGTCCATGCCGCGCAGATTGGCGCGCTGCGTCGGGCTCCCCGGCCCAAACTGGGCGTTATGCAGCGGCTCGCCGGCCGCGTTCCACACCGTGACGCGGTTCCACGTGCCGTTGATCGCGGAGACCACCTCCACCTTCCCATCGCCATCCAGGTCGATGACGTAGTTGTCGTCGCGGTTCTGGCAGTCCCAGCCGCCGACAAAGGTATGCCCGTTCGGAACCCCATAGAACCCGGTGCCGGTGCGCGTCAACGTCTTGCTGTTGACAATCGCCATCGCCGCGCTATCGTTACGCCAGCGCGCGACGAGGAGGTTGCGGCTGCCATCCGGCGCATCCACGAGCAGGAAGTGCCGGCCCGGCCCCCAGAAGATCGGCAGGCGCTTGACCAGCTTGCCCTCCATGTCGAGTATCTCCAGGGTGCATGCGCTGCCGACGAAGCACTGGCTCTTGCCGTCCACGAAGCGCCCGGTGGAGAGACCGTAAATGCCCGGATGCGCGCTCTTGAACCAGTACTGCTTGCCCGCCTCATACACCGCGCGGTCCATCTCGGAGGTGAAGCTCCAGCGGCGCTGCCCGCGCAGGTCGAAGGCGATCACCTTCTCATCCACGCACCCGGCGAGGAGCAGCTTCGCCTCCGGCCACCAGTGGACGACGCGGACCTCGGCATCCGCCTCGAAGCGGCCGGCCTCCTTGCCATCCGGGCCGAGCAGGTGAATCGCCTTCCCCACGGCCACGCAGAGGAGCGGGCCATCCGGCGCGGACACCACGGTCGAACTGGATGGCTTGCCGGAGATGCGCGTCTGCACCGCCGGCTGCCACTCCGGAACCTTCGGGGTCGGCGCCGCCAATGCCGCGGAGAGCGCCGCGCGCTGCTGCCGGCCCTCCGCGAGGAGTGCGGCCAGACCCGCTCCCAGCTCCGTCCGGGGCCGCGCCCCCTGCATGACATGCCGCCCAGCGGAAAGCCGGAGGGCAAGGAGCCCATCCGCGCCCGGCTGGCCCGCGACTGGCTTCCCATCGAGGAGCACGCGCCCGGGCGCCAGGGCCAGATGCACGCTTACCTCGGTGCCGGCCTCGACGTGGAGCTCGCCCGAGGCGAAATCCCAATCGGCATCCACCGGCTGGTCGGCGGCGAGGAGCGGGGTCTTCAGGCCGGCGCGCCGCGCCGCGCGCGCGTAGAGGTGGGTATCGGCCAGCACCACCAGGTCGCCCTCGCAGCTGCCGTAGCTTCCGGCAACGGCAAGCGCGGGCTCGGGAAGCGCCAGGGCCGCGGCGTTCTCTGCGACGCGCGCGCACGCCAGGCCTTCCCCGGTGCCCTCTGGGTTGCGCCCCAACAGGTGGAAGAAGAAGCGGCGCCCTCCGTCACGCACCGGGCCGCGCCACTCCATCACCAGCCCATCGCGGCGAGTCACCGGCATCGGCTCGGAGGTGCGCAGCTCGTACACCGCCGGCGAAGACTGCGCCGGCGCGCCCTCCGGGCGGAGAGAGACGCCGGTCAGCCCCACATAGTGCTTCGTGGCCTCCGGACGCTTGCCGGTCACCTCCACGCGCAGGACGTGCTCCCCGGCATCCAGCGCATGGATGCCCAGCGAAACCCGCGCTGGCACTACATCCGGGTCGTAGTGATCCACCTCTTTGCCCGCCGGGCGCCCATCCAGCAGGAAGCGGAGACGCCCCCGGTCGCAGTAATTGAGCAGATCGGCGTACACCTCGCCTCGGAACGGCTTTGCCAGCGTGAAGGAGGTCTCCACCCATGTGCCGGGCCCCGGGGCCTTCAGCAGCAGAATCCCCAGGTCGTGCAAGCGCGAGAGAAGCTCCGCGGGCGTTCCGGGTCCACACGCCACCTTCTCGCTCTTGAGCGCAGGGAGCTGGATCCATCCGGGGGGCAGCCCGGCGCCCGTCTGGCTACGCAGGCGCACGGCCTCCGCCTCCGGGTCCCACTTCGCCCCGGGCATCTCCCAGCAGACCTCCAGCTTCATGTTGTCGCTGTCGGTGCGGAAGGTGAGGTCATCGACGATGAGGGCGTAGCGCCCAACGCGCTGCGCGAGGGAGCGCCGCCACCGGCTGAAGGGAAGTCGTGGCACCTCCATCACGGCGCTCACCATCTCACCGAGCACTCCCTGGTGAAGCAGCGCGCCATCGAGGGGGACTTGGGGCTCGACCATGCCATCGGCGCTCGCCAGGATCTGGTTTCGGTAGCCCTGAAGGAGCGTCACGCCGTTCAGGCGCAGCTCCATGAGGACGCAGGTGTGGTATGGGAGACGGCCCGCGCCGTTATAGCCCTTGATCATCACCAGGTCGCCCCCGGGTCCCAGGCTACTCCGGTAGCTCCCCCAGCGGAAAGAGCGCTCCAGCGGAACGCCGCTATCGCGCCGGCGCCACATCGGCTCCGGCATCGCCTGGATCGTCCACCGCCCGACGAGATCCTCCGGCGCTTTGGGCTTCAGCTCTTCGCCCGGCCAGAACGACTGCCCCAGGCGGAAGCAATCGGTGTCGAGCCCGGTGCGCTCACGATAGTAGAGCCAGCGCCCGTCGCCCGTGAGGTAGGCGGCCTTGTGCAGGAAAGAGAGCGACGATGCCTTCAGGCCCCAGTCGGCTTCCAACCCGGTGGAGAGGATCTCCTGGGTGCGCAGCGCCTTCACCAGATTCCCGTTCTCCACGGCGGTTCGGTCGCCGCTGAGGATCATGTAGTTGAGCATCGGGTCATAGAATGACGTGTACCAGAAGAGGTGGTCGTTCATGTTCGCCATCCAGTGGTGATGGCGCAGTGTGCTGAAGTACTGCTCAACGGCGGCCATGCACCGCTGCCAGACGGGGCTAGGGTAGTCCTTCTGGAAGTAGCGGCCCAGGCAGTAGAGGGAGACGGCCGACCAGTCTCGATGCCTGTCGCCTACATAAGCCGGGGGCGAGGTCGCGCCATAGACCCCCTCGACGACGCGGTGGGGAAGCTGCCCCGCGAAGGCATTGGTGATCCGCAAGCGGTCGGCATCACTGAGCAGCGGGCTCTCTTCGATGAGATCCCACAGGAGGATCATCATATGCGCTGAGTAGTGGTAGGGGCCACTGAGGGGCGCGCTCTTGTTCTCAACCCGCTCGCCATCCCACTCTTCCAGCTCTTTGATGGCGCGCGCGTCCGGGAAGGCGTAGCGCAGGAACTCGCGGAGGCACCACTCCTCGCCGGTCATGTAGTAGGCCGCCATCAGCTTGCTAAGGATGTTCCAGCCGAAGTAGCCGGAAGAGCCATACGTCCGCGAGGCCTCCCAGATCTCCATGCGCCTCACGTCCTTCGGTAGCGACAGCCCGCGCCCGAGGCGGATCTCCGTCAGCCACCCGACCGAAAGCTCTCCACGGGTTCCCCCGGCAGCGCGTAGCTTCGCCACCAGCGCATCCGCAGCACGGTGCACGCCCTCATCGTCGCTTCCTCCCGCGAAGAGGACGTTCCGGCCATCGCCAAAGGGGCTGTGCAGCGAGCGCACCACGTAGCCTCCCGGACCCGGGTATTTCCGGTCGAGAAAGGTGTAGGAGAGATCGTAGAGCGCGGAGATCGCCCGGTTGGTAGACCGGTTGCCGAGGAGGAGGAGGTTGCCCTTGAGTGGCACCGCCGCCTCGGGTGCCGTGTCCGATACGACCGGCACCGTGACCCCCGTCACCTCGCGGATCGCGGCCTGGATCGCGGCGGCCTCAGCCTGGTAGCGCTCAGGCACAGCGATGGTGATCGCCGGCTTGCCCCCGCGAGCCAGAGCGGTGCGCAGGTGCAGCTCTTTCAAACGGTCGTAGACAGGCACGACCGGCTGGGGAATGGCCGCCGGCGTGGCTGCGGGAGGGGGTAACTCAACCCCAGATTCCACCTTCACGTCATCCACCATCACCTTCGGAGTGGGAGCTTTGTGCGTGTAGAGATAGAGCATCAGGCGGGTGGTGCCAGCGGGAGCCTGCAACGTGGCGCTCACCTCGCGGAAGGCCGTGCCCTCGCCCGGTGCCAGGGCCACCTGCGTGAACTTCTGAGAGGGGAGAAAACGAAGCTGCAGGTAGGCACCGGCGGTATCGGCCCCGCCGACGCGCCAAACGCGCACGGACGCCCGGTAGACCTCCTCCGGGCGAGCAGGAGCCGTCTGGGTGATGCCGATCTCCTCGTTCGGGTCGCCATCCTCGATGAGCAGCGCCTTGCCTCCTTCGGGCGCGTCCACCAGCGACAGGCGCTGGCCCTGGCCACCACCGGCATAGCGCTGCCAACCCAGGGGAGTGCCTCTTTGATCCACGCCCTCCTCGAAGGAGGGATTTTTCAGGGGCACCTCGGCCGGCGCCGCCATGAGGGGCGCTCCACAGAGGCTAACCAGACCGGCGATCAGAAACCAGAACACGCGATATGACATCAGAGACCTTTCACACACTTCCTTGGGACTCCGAGATAAGGAATCCGGTCTGGGCACAGTAACTCCCGGCTCCAATGCCCGGACCTCACCGGCCCCTTCTCCCATACCCCCGCGGGCGGCCTGGCCCCGGCCCCGCAAGAATAACCACGACCGCGAGGCGGTCTTCCGCGACCGTCTCGCACCGGCCGTACCCCGGTCACGGATGGAGCGCGCAGCCCCAGGTGCCCGCGCCTCTCCATCCGTGACCGTCGCCTTCATCCGTGGTAGCAAAGGCCGGGCGCGGGTGGGAGAACGCGGGCAACCGCGGCCTGAATGCCACTGGCAGACCGATCCGCGCGAACCTCAGCGCGCGGCGGGCTCCGGGAACAGCTCTATCTCGCGAACCCACATCAGGTTGGGCCGCCCCTGGGGGCCGGCACCCACCGGCTGGAGGAAACGGAAGCGATCGGATCGGATCGCCTGCGGGAAGCGGATCTCCGTCACCGCCTCCGGCGCCGGCGGCCTCACAATCGCCACGCGCTTCCACCCCTCCCCCTCCGGCACTTCGATGGTGATCTCGCGCGAGGTGCGCGCCACGCCCGCATCGAGCGACCAGTAGACGAGAGCGCGCGCGATGCTTCTCGGCTCCGGGAAGCGAAGCTCGATGAAGTGCGCCTGCGCCTTGTCCGCAGAGGCCCACGCCTCTTTCGTCCAGTGCAGGCCCTCGCCAACGGTCACACCGTCATTCAGTGGGCTGGCGTCGTAGCCACTGAAGCTGCTGTCTACGGCCACCTCTGCTTCGCGCGCCATGTTCCCTTTGCGCCGGGGATCCTCCATCACCGCCACGTCATCGAACCATGCCGTGCCGCTCTTGCCCCGAAGGAGCAGATAGACGTTGACCAGCTTGATCGGCTTGGCCGGCTCGATGTACACCTGGCCAAACTGCCACTCCGTGGTGCCTGTCGGGAAGTCGAAGGTCTGCCCGTAGAGTGACGAGTCATCGGTGTAGTAGATATCCACGTAGAGGGAGTAGCCCTTGCCGGGCTCGCCGCTCACGTTGAGCGCGCGCGACGATGCCTGCACGAGGATGGGGCACGGCTGCTTCTGGTTGAGCGTCACCGACTGGCTCACTTGGCTCTGGCCCACCGTGCGGTTCTCCAGCTTCAGCGAGGCCTTGCCACTGCGCGCCACCTCCTGGTCGATATTCTCCTTCGTGGCCGACCAGGAGGCGTGTCCCTCCTCGAACCCGGCGTTCTTCAGCAGGTTCGCCTCCCTCGGGATATGGAGGAGGACGGCGCGCGCGCTGCACCGGTCGGCGCCAGCCGTCGCAGAGACGCTCACCTCCACGGCACCGGCGGCGGCCGCGCCCGCCGGGATCAGGCGCAGCTCGGCCGACCGCTCCGCCGAAGCAGGAAGCGAAAGAGGCCCATCCCCGGTCACCTTCCAGCCAGACGGCGCTTGCACCGCCAGCCGGACCCGCGCGCCCTGAACCCGGTGGTTGCGAATCGTGGCCCGCAGGCGCGCCGCGCCCGCCTCCGGATCGAAGCCGTGATTCTCCAGCGACAGCTCCAGAGGCGCGATGACGGCGATCCGGTGGGAGGACGTGACCACCGCTTCCGCATCCGGCTTGCCAAGGTGAAGAGAACCCTTCACCTCGATCACGCTGCCTACCTCCGCGTCACGCGGGAGAGTGAGTGCCGCGCCATCAGGGCGAGGCTCCACCCTGGCACCCGGCGCCTCGAAGGAACGGCGCATCGGCACACCCTTCGGCACCTTCGCCGAGAAGGAGAGGCGCACGGTATCCCCCGGAACAGCGGCGCTCGGACCGGTCATCACGGGCGGCTCGACCCCGTACGCCGTCAGCGCCACCGGCCCCAGGTGGGCCTCAACCGTCTCCAGATCGCGCAGCACGCGCCGGCAGCCGTTCTCTGCCTTCTCGCGCGCGATCATCTCGCGCAGCGACCGGCACCGCGCGAACAGGGAGGAGAGCGTGTCGCGGGCGGCAGGATCGGCGAGCTGCTTGGCACTCTTCCCCAGCGTGGCCAGCCCCTCCCGCACCTCCGAGACCTGTTGCTCCAGACGAGAGCGCAAGTGCTCAGGCACCGGCTCATACCACTCGTCGAAGTCGCCATCCACCACGTACTCTTCGCGGTCGGAATCGGAGAGGGAGATCGACGCGATTCTCAGGCGGGCATCCGCGCTCTTGCCACCCAGCGTTGGGAAAAGCTGGATTGCGCGCAGTGGCTGCTCGCACCGAATCGGGAACTCGAAGTCGCGCCAATCGTAGGTACCCCCTGGCAGCTTGAAGGTGACATTCTCGTAGTAGGTGAAGCTGCGCGTCACCCAGGCCAGTTGGCAGCGAACGCGGGCATCATCGTCGCCTTGCACGCCCGTGGCCGCGGCACGGATGCGCAGTTTCACCTCCGAGGGCTTGGGTTGGAAGAGCATCGCCCACTGTCGGACGGAGGTATCGCGCTTGCCATCCGCGACGAGGACCAGGCGATGGTCCGTGCCGTGGCTCTCGCGGGTTACCTTGCCCGTGGGGCGCCAGTGCATCGGGAGGGCGGGCTTCTCCGCGTCGATAGCGCGCATCCGGATGCCGCGATCCAGGGTTTCGATGGACTGCGCCACGCGCCAACCCGCAGCCACCGAGGGCTTCGCCACCTGGAGGGCCAGGACGCCATCCGCCGGCACGCTCAGCCGGGCGGTAACCGCCTGGCCCTTGGGCGCCAGCGGGATCGTCGTGCCAGTGACCAGATCCACCGCGCGCACGCTCCGGGCATCCAGACCGAGCGCACCCAGATCGATCGTCAGGGTGGTCTCGTGGGGTTGCGAGTCCTCGTTGAGGAGCGTCCACCAGACAATGCCCTCCGGCGTCGGCCCGAAGCGCTCCACGAAGACGGCCGGCGCGGAGGAACGCGCGTGCGTCACTGGCTCCCATCCGGCCAGTGCAAGCGCCCGGCACAGGGGCAGGTATTTGCGATGCAGATCCCGATCACGCTCGTAGTAGCGCGGGTGCGAGTGATACTGCCCGCCGGGGCCGAGGCCGCTGGGCGACCAATCGAAGAAACCGGGGTACACGCCATAGGCCAGGCAGCGCTTCATGAAAAGCTCTACCTCGGCCCGCCCCAGGTTCTTCTCGTAATTTCCCTTGAGCAGCGTGAGGAATGGCTTGTGGTGGATGATGGTGCGTATGTAGTTGAAGCTCTCGCGCGGGATGCGCAGGCCCGTCTCGGCGCCGAGTATGTCGAGCCAGGGCGCAACGTAGAAACTGCTCCCCAGGGCGCCGTTCATCATCGTGATCTGGCCCTTGGGGCGGAGCAGCTCTGCCGCGGCGCGCGCAAACTCGACGGAGGCGAAGAAGTTGTTGAGAAACGGCTTCTTTGCCACCGGATCCCACAGGCAGGGTGCATCCGCCGTCTTGAAGTGCTCCGGGTTATAGTCCAGGCCCGAGGAGAGGCCGTCGTAGTAGAAGCCATCCAGGTCGCCGCCCTTGGTCCGCTTGAGGTGCTCCGTCTGCGTCTGGGTTCGCTTCAGCGTCCACTCGCCATAGGGCAGCTCCGGATCGAGGGTAAATTGGGCCAGCAGATGCCCGTAAACCGATGACTTTCGCACATCCAGCTTCCCCTCCGGGGTGTGCAGGCCCACCTTCTCGTAGAGACCGCTGAGGTTCGTGGTGCGCTTGAACTGCGTCTCCACGGCGGCAACCTGCGCCTCGTAAGAGGGCATCGGATCCTTCTCCGGGTCGTAGCCGGGGATGTTGGCAAACATGCCGGCATGGGTGAAGTAGGACGCGGAGAGGACGCCGAGTTTGTCATCATACTCCGGCTCGGACGCGCCCTCCTGGAGGCCAAAGAGGAACTCATTGGCGTTATCGATCTCGGAGAGGCGGGCGAAGGCCATCCATTGGCCTTGCTCGCGCGCGTACACCTTGAAGAACTCCGGATAGATGCGGTAATAGCGCTCCAACGCGCTCCGCATCCCCCAGGCCGGATCGCACGCATAGAGATCGAAGGCAAAGCTCACCGCGTTTGGGCGGCGCGTGTCCGGCGAGAGCGCGAAGTCATAGACCATCTCCAGGCGCTTTTGGGGCCCGTTGTAGCTCGTTCGGAAGATGCTCGGCCGGTCCAGGGGCACCGCCAGGCAGAGCCCGACCGGCCCGGCGACGACCGTGCAGAAGTTGCGGTTGGCATAGCCCATGCGCAGCGAGGGCTGGTCGCGCCACTCGGGAAGGTCGGCGTAAGCACGCAGGGGCACCACGTTCTCGCGGATATCGGACGGGGTGATCGGCTTTGCGGACTGCATATCCTGATACCACTGCCAGCCGATGGCATCAAAAGGAAAGGCGAAGCGGAGAAGCATCCCCCGCGCCGGCAGATTCTCTCCCTGCAGATCACAGGTAAAGCGCAGCGCCTCCCCTCGGGAAGCGACCACCAGCGTGGCGCGGGCACGCGCCGCTCCGAACTCGAGCTGCCACCCCGTCGCGGCATCCCCGCCTGCCACCGTGCCAGGGATGTACTCGCCGGTCGAGACATCGCACAGCGCCACCAGCGGAGCGGGAGCAACCTTCAGCGCCGTCTCTCCAACGACCATCCCCACCACGCGGGCCCGGTCGTCCAACTGCAGAGAGACTCCCCCGCCAGTGAAGCTCGCGGGAAACCCGGGCACGACCGCCGAAAGAAGGAACACCAGGGCGATGCCCGGCAGGAAGCGTCTGTTCATGGCCACACCTCTTGTCTTGGGAGGAGAGCCGGCACGAAATGATGCGCCGGCGGATACCGGTTTGATCTGCAAGTTCCCTTGCGGCCCCCGCTTCTCCTCCCAAGAAGGCGCAGGCGATGCCGCTGCAACCTCTTGAGGCGGTGCGCGGGGGCGCGAAGGCGGCGGAAGGAGAAGAGATGCACACCAGCACCTTCGATGTGGAGGGGATGACCTGCGAGGGATGCGCGAGCGCCATACGGCGCGCGATCACCGCGCCCGGGGGAATCGACCGGGTGGATGTGGATCTGGACGCCAAGCGTGTGACCGTGCTGTATGACGAGGGGAAAGTCAGCGAGCAGGAGATCCGGGAGCGAATTGAGGATGCCGGCTACGATGTCGTCGGCTAGGCGGGCTCCCCATTGAGAGACGGCGGATGCTCGTGGATGACGCGGGTGGCGAGGGCGTTTCCGCCCTCGCTGCTCGCACGCAGAGCCTTTCTTACCCTGCAGGCCAGCGAGGCACGCAGGTCTTCGCCAAGAAGCAGCGCGGCCTGGATGGGTCGCGCACAGCATCCTGAACGCGGATGCTCGCAGGCTGCTGCCCTGCCTATCGGACCACCGCGGGCGGTAGCATCTCGCGCAGTGCCTCCTCTTTTCGGAGCGCGAAGGCGGCGCTCTGCGCCCGGATCTGCTCGGAAGAGAGCGAGAAGAGCGCCTCTAGCTCCGTGACCTGCTCCACGCAGCGATGGAACTCACAGTCATCGCGCCGGGGCGCCTCGCGAATGCGTGAGTAGACCTCCAGCGCGTCTCGGAGCCGGCAGAGAAGATCGAGGGGCAGGGTCGCTTCCAGGGAGTCGTAGAGGGCATCGCAGATGTACGCGTGGCATGGATCCGGGCGGCCGAATGGGATGAGGCAGCCATCCGGCCCGAGCGCCGCGCACCCGCGCGTATTGTGGGGGCCAGAGAGAACGTAGAGGCTATGGCCCAGGCCCTCGTCAGCCAGCCCGCCAAGCAGCGGGTCGGTCAGTATCTCCGGCACGAAGTTGGTGCGCCGGCAGCAGCAGATGGAGGGATCCACGGCGGTCTCCGCGGCCTTGGCACAGCGCGCGCAGAGGTCGCCAAAGTGCTCCGAGAAGAACACCTTCGACGCGCTCTCCGCCCGTGCGTACAGCTCCTGCCACCGCTGAAGTACCATCATCCACTCCTGGGCACGCCCGCCGATTCCTTCTCCACCTCCGCGAGCACGGCGTCGAGCGCCTCGCGCGTCCGTGCTCTCTCGATCTGCCCGAGCAGGCGCCGATACGCCTCCTCCGCGACCGCGCCCGCGTCAAACCGGGTGCGCAGCACCCGCGCAATCACGCTCCGGCGAGTCGCTAGCTCCAGCTTCTCCTCGCGCAGCCGCATGCGCTCCTCCCCTCCCCACCGAAACCGTCACCTGCGCTTTGGAGGCACGCGCAGGTAGACCGCATCGGCATCCAGGAGCATGCCCTTCTCGTCGAATGCCTCCACCATCACCTCGTGCGTCGCGGCATCGTACTGCGTCGGGTTCCAGACGTACTCGTACGGCGGCTTAGCGAGCCGGGCCACCTCGAAGCCGTTGAGGAGCACGCGCACCAGGGCCACCTTGCCCGCCGCCTGGATCCGGATCGTCGTCGGCCGCTGGATGAGGGTGTTTGTCGGTGGCGAGATGATGCGGATTCCCACCGTGACAGGCACGCTCTCGGTCACCAGGCTCGCTTTGCCAGCGCCGTTCGTCGCCCCGATGGTGAAGGTGATCGTCTGCCCGGCGACCAGCGTCGGAAGCGGGTACTCATACACTTGAGTGGTGCCGATCTGCTTCATCTCGCCCCGCCCGAGGTCGCGCTCGCCCGCGGTGACCTTCACCGTGACTTCCTTCACGCCGGTCGGGTCGAACACAAGCGCGCGTAGTGCCATCGGTTTTCCCGCGGCCGGCGGCGTGCGTGGCGCTGTCGCGATAGCCGTGATGATCGGGCCCTCCACCCCTTCGGGCCGGGGGAACGGCACCAGCGGCGCCGTGTCGTTGGCATCGAAGAGGCCGTCGCTGTCCGTGTCCTTGTTCTTCGGGTCGAGGCCGCACAGCTCCTCATGGTAGTCGCAGAGGCCGTCGCCATCGCTATCGGTAGCCTTGATATCGAGCGCGCACTCCCCGGACCAGGTGGTGCGGAAGAGGCCATCGGTGACGCGCACCTTGAAGGTGAGCTTACCGCCGCGCAGGGTGGGTGGAATCGTCGCGTGGTACTCGTCGCCGATCTTCGCCAGTGGCTCGGTGAAATCTGGCGAGCCATTGATGTTGTACTTCACGCGGGCATCGATCACGCCGCCGCTGATGGTCGCCTTGACGGTGATCGGCTCGTCCGGCCCCGGCTCGCGCGGGGAGAAGGTGACCTTCGTCAGCTTCGCCAGCGCCATCGTTGGCCCAACGGTATCCAGGAAGACGCGCTCTCCCAGGAGGTCCAGGAAGTAATACGGGGTCACGACCCGGATGCCGCGCCCGAGGCCCGCGGCGATCTGGGCCACATCGGTGGGGGTGAGCTTCTCGGCATCGACGACGGCCAGCACAAAGCGCTGCTTCGCGGCCGCCGCGAGAATCGCCTCGGTCGCCTTCTCCACATCGGCCACGCGCACCGTCTCCCCGATCAGGGGCTTGCCGAGAGAGAGTGTCGGCCCCAGCGGTGTGCCAGCCGCCAGGAAGCCGCGCACCGCCGGCTGGAGAGCCAGGCGAGCCCACGGCCTGTCGTGGTCGGACGCGGAGACGTCGATCACGGAGAGCGCGGTGAGGTCCGCGCGGCGCGCCGCTTCGTTGGTCTCGGCCACGAACGCCTCGAACGCCTTCGGATCGGCCGGAGGCAGGTAGCCGGCGCCGCTGGGGGCCATCACGAACTGATCCACGCCGGCCCACCAGGCATCCACATAGTAATAGGAGAGGAGCGCCGGGGCCAGCTCTGCGAGGAGCGGGTGCAGCTCCCAGCCGAGGGGAAGGTAGCCGCGCGCGGCATCATCCCACAGGGTGCTCATCCGCCCCAGGCCAAAGTCGAGGTTGCCGTTGCCCGAGAAGAGGAAGGTGACGTAGCTGGCGAGGTGGTGTTCCACCAGCCGCTTATACTGGCGCAGCGGCGCGTAGGCGGGAACGCGCGCGTGGAACGAGAGGTTGGCCACGTCCGCGCCGGGCACGAGGCGCGTCGCCGTGGCACGCGCCAGCGCCGGCATCGCGTCGCCTGGATCGCGGACGAAAAGCGCGCGCGTCTCCACCGGCGTACCGATGCGCTCTCCCCAAAAGAGGAGTGCCCCGGGTTCCAGCTTCCCCAGAAGCGTGCGCAGAAGCTCCGCCTCTTCCTTCACTCCAGGATCCAGGCCCACGGGCAGAATCTTCTCGGCGACCAGGTAGTCGCGCAGGCCCATCTGTTCCGGCTTGAGCACGGCGAGCTTCGCCTGGTTGCACCGGGGCAGCAGGTTCTCAACGGCCCAGCGACACGCCTCGCGGCGCTCTTTGAAGCGCGTCAGGTCTTCTACCAGCTTGCGGCTCGCATCGCGCGTCGCGGCGGTCACCGGGAGGGCGTCCTCCAGGCCGGTCAGGGCCGTCGCCAGGTTGACCGTCTCCGGTTGGGCCGGGTCGTAGAGGACCTCCCCCTTGATGCGATCGGCAAAGCGGACAATCGCCTCCGCGGGCGTCTTCTCCTCGGGCTTGAAGCCACGGACGGCGTAGACCTGATCGAACCAGGCGCGGTCCTGCGCGGTGTGAACGCAGTAGAGCACCGGTCGCTCGGCGCCGCGATTGACGATCCCCTGGAGGCAGGCGAGCGCCAGCTTCGTGGGCGCATCGGCTTCTCTCAGATCCACCAGGGTGGCGGGTGCCGGCGCGGTTTCGGCGGCGACCGCCGGCGCGGGGCCGGCCATCGCGACCAGGAGAGCGAGCAGTATCATCGCAGGAATGCTCAGGATTCTCATGAGTTGTGCCCTGACGGCAAGAGCGCTCCGGGCTTCCCACCGCGAACGCGACTGCCCGTGGCGTGCCCGGGTCTTGCCTGGCTCCATTATACTCGGGGGTGAGATGCCGGTCAAGGCGCGCTGCCTGGTGCGCGGGCGGGATTCGGGCACCTGGCCCGCGAATCGGATTCATGAATACACCCTGCGGGCCTCGCCCAAGGCGGCCGCGAGTGGACCTGGAGGTTGGAGGAGCGATGACGAGTCAGGTTCTTTATGCCTCGGCGCATGTGACGCGCCTGGACCGAGATGCAACCCTTCCCGCGAAGTTCCAGCGGTTGCTGGAGAAGGCGGATCTGGCGCCACGCTTTGGCGGCAAGCGCGTGGCAATCAAGATGCATGTGGGGAGTGGCATCGGGTTCTACACCATCCACCCGCTCTTCGTGCGCCAGGTAGTCGACGCGGTGAAGCAAGCGGGAGGCTCTCCCTTCCTGACGGATGGCTCTTTCTCAACCGATGCCGCTGTGGCCCGAGGCTACACTCCCGAGGTGGTCGGCGCGCGCGTGGTGGGCGCCGGCGGCGAGCATGACCGCTACCACTATCGGCGCAAGACGGAGCTGGAGGGGTTGCCCGAGGTCGAGATCTGCGGCAATATCGCCGATGCGGACGCGCTGCTCGTCCTCAGCCATGGCAAGGGGCATGGGCACACCGGCTTCGGGGGTGCCATCAAGAATATCGGAATGGGGTGCGTCAGCTACCGGACGCGCGGTGCCATCCACGGCCTCATGTCCGGCCACTTCGCCTGGGAGGAGGAGCAGTGTACCCATTGCGAGCAGTGCATCCATGGCTGCCCCACGGGAGCGGTGCGCTTCAATGAGCAAGGCCAGCTGACCATCTCGGAGCATCACTGCCGCTACTGCATGCACTGCACGCGCTCCTGCCCCACGGAAGCCCTGGGCATGGAGCAGCCCGGGGAGAAGTTCCGCCTTTTCCAGGCCGGCATGGCCGCCGCCGTCAAGGAGACACTCGCCTTCTTTGATCCGGCGAACGTCTACTACATCACCCTGCTGATGAACATCACGCCGCTTTGCGATTGCTGGGGCTTCTCCACGCCTCCACTCGTGCCGGACATCGGGGCCCTCGCGAGCGATGACATTGTGGCCATCGAGCAGGCGGCGCTGGACCTCATCGATGCGGAGAAGCTGATCCCGGGCACGCTGCCGGACCAGCTCTGCCCGCCCGGCGAGGAGGGCCACCTCTTCCAGCGCATCCACGGGAAGGACCCCTACGAGCAGGTGCGCCAGTGCGCCGCGGCCGGCCTGGGTCAGAGCGATTACGCGCTGGTCCCGGTGGAGTAATCCGGCCACTCCGACATGAGGCTGCCAGGGTCTGCCCGGCAGCCTCGCCCTACTCACGCGGGGTGCATGAAGCTACTGCGGATCAAGCGCGGCGCGCGTCAGATGCCACTCAGAAGGGCTTCCAGGCGCGCGTTCCACACCGCTTTTTCCAGCTCGATTCGCAGCTGCTGCATTTGGGTGTCGGTGCGAACCCATTCGGCGGCATCGAAGGCCTGATTTCCCTTCACCTTCGCGGCGATGGGCGCCGCCATCTCGCGCGCGGCGGCAATCCGCTTCGCGAGCGCGGCGGCAACGGCCGGCGATTTCTCCCGCTGGCACAGGGAATCGAGCTCCGCGAGCGTGGCATCGAGCGATTGCAGCGAGCGCGAGGCTAGCGCCAGGTAGGTGGTTCCAGAGAACCCTTCGGCGGCAAACACCTGGACCGGACCCGCGTGCCCTCCCTTTCGAAACTCGTCGGAGAGGCGGCCGATCATCTCCGGGGTGGCCGAGAGCACGAGATGCCCGAAACGAAGCGGATCGTGGAAGTTGGCCGCGATAGGCGACCAGGTGCTCCATAGCTTATTGGGGCCGATGTTGCGGTCGCGACAGATATTGAGGCCGATGACGAGACCGGGCTCCGGGCGCACCTCGAAGTCCGCCCAGGGGAGAGCGATCTCGAGGCTCCAGCCGCCCTCCGAGATGCGGCCCGCCGCCCTCGCCCGGCCATCCCAGGCGGAGTCCGTGCCTTTGCCATCGAAGAGGGTGCCGTCGCTGTTGGCCGCGATCTGGAAGTAATCCGAGTGGTTGTGCTTCGGATCGATGAAGACCTCAATCGCCTCGCCGCCAAAGACGGCGGCATGGGTGTCGCGCATTCCAGGCGTGCCCGGCGTCATCTTCTGCCAGAGCGGCTCCTCGCAGCGAACGCCCACGTAAAGCGCCTCGGCATCGTAGACAACGCGGAAAGCGGTCTGCACCGGCGCCAGCTCGCGCCGGTCGTGGTAGGTAAACCCGCTGACGAGCGCGGCCTTTTCCCATGCCGCGTCATCGAGCCGGCCATCAACCACGGGAGCGGTAGCCACTCGCTCGCAGGGATAGACGAGAACAGGAGGCGCCTCGGCCGCATGGAGAGCGGTAGCGCCGGCCAGAAGCATGGCAATGGCGACCAGGGTTCGCATTGGTGTCACCTTCCCTTCGCGCGCGCGGGCGGCGCCATGATCTCGACACCCCGCCGGGCACCCGGAGCCGGGGCCAAGCACGACAGGATCAGATGGCGGCGTCGCCGCGCTCGCCCGTACGAATGCGGATGGCGTCTTCGAGAGTGCTGATGAAGATCTTGCCGTCGCCCAGTTCCCCGGTGCGCGCCACCTGCAGCAGCGTCTCGACGACGTCCTCCACCTCGTCATCGTGGAGGACCATTTCGATCTTCACCTTGGGCAGCAGGGTCATCGTGTACTCCATCCCGCGGTACATCGCCGTGACGCCCTTCTGCTTGCCGCAGCCGCGCACATCCAGCACTGTCATCCCGACGACACCCAGCTCGGTGAGCGCCGCCTTCACCTCTTCCAGCCGCTGAGGACGGATGATGCACTCGACTTTCTTCATACCCCTCTCTCCCGCGCCCATTATAGCACGCAGGCAGGAGCGGCGCAACCACGTTTGACACGGCACGCTTGCCCGGATATAATGCGAACGAGCGGTTCTGCAGGCGATGCGTTCCTCGCGAGAGTGCGCACACAGTTCCGGCAGACCGCCCTGAGGCGCCCGCTCCTGCCGGTCTGGACCCACCGCTGGAGAGGGCAGCGCGCCGGAGACCATCAGAGGAATCGAGAAGAGCATGGAGAAGGAGTTCGTCGCTCATCTGGCAATCGAGGCCGGGGAGATCCTGAAGAGCCGCACGGGCTCGGCCATCGTCCGCGCGAAGGATGGCACCGATATCGTGACGGATGCCGATGAAGCCTCGGAGCGCTTCATCCGCGAGGAGATCCTCCGCCGCTATCCCGATCATCGGGTGCTCGGCGAGGAGTATGGAAGCAACGAGGCAGAGGCCGAATGGGAGTGGGTGATCGACCCCCTGGATGGCACGGTGAACTTCGCACGCGGCAACTCCTACTTCTCGGTGAGCATCGCCCTGGCGTATCAGGGCACGGCACGGATTGGCGCGGTCTACCGGCCTCTCACTGGCGAGCTCTTCCTTGCCGAACGGGGCGGCGGCGCCACCCTCAACGGCCACCCGGTCCACGTCTCCACGATCCCGCGCGTGGAGGAGAGCATCGTCATCCTCGACTGGAGCCGCCAGCAGACGCGCCAGGAGAACCTGGCCCGCATGGAGCGGATCCTCCTGGCCTCCCACAAGATCCGCTGCCATGGCTCGGCGGCGCTGGACCTCTGTAGCATCGCGGCCGGGCAGCTGGAGGCGTTTGTCCACCCCCGTCTGATGCCCTGGGACTTCGCCGCCGGGCAGCTCATCGTCGAGGAAGCGGGCGGGCGCGTGACGACCCTGGAAGGGGCAGAGCGCACCCTCGCCGCCGGGAGCGTGCTGGCCACCAACGGGAAGGTCCACGCGGAGATTCTCGCCTTGCTGCAAGACTGAGCGGCAACACCACGGCGCCGCCTGGCCTCTGGCCGGGGTGGCGCCCGGTCAGGCGTCGCGGGTGAAGATGCTCTGCACCTGGGGCGCGAAGTGCTCCATGATCACGTCCCGGCGTGGCTTGAGGGTGGGCGTGATCTCCCCGGCGTCGAGGGAGAACTCTCGGTCGAGCACGGCGAACCGCTTGATCCGCTCGAACTCGGCGAGGCCGTCGCTCAGGCGGTCGATCTCAGCGCGGATCAGCTGGCGCACCACCGGGCTGGCGGCTAGCTCCGCGTTCTCCAACCCCGCCAGGCCATCTTGCTCGCGCAGGGCATCGAAACAGGGCACTACCAGGGCGCCGATGGTGCTGCGCCGATCACCCAGGAGCAGTACGTCCCCAATGAAGGGGCTGGTGCTCAATCGGCCCTCGATTGGCTGGGGCGCAACCTTCTTGCCGGTAGAGAGAACGATCAGGTTCTTCTTGCGGTCGGTGATGTGGAGGTGGCCATCTGGATCCATCCGGGCGATGTCGCCCGTGTGGAACCACCCCTCGGCATCGATAGCCGCCTGGGTCTCTTCTGGCTTTTTCCAGTATCCCTGCATCACACTGGGCCCGCGCACCAGCAACTCGCCATCGTCCGCGATCTTCACTTCTAGATTATCGAGCGCCGGGCCGATCCCGTAGGGGCGAGGATCCGCCGGGCGGTTCACAGCGACCACGGGGGAGGTCTCCGTCAGCCCGTAGCCCTGGAGGAGCACCAGCCCCAGGTCGAAGAAGAACTCGCACGCATCGGGTGGGAGGGGCGCGCCCCCGGAGATGAAGAAGCGAATGCGGCCTCCCATGCGCTGCCGCAGCTTGCGCAGCACGAGGCGTTCCGCGATGGCATGCCGGAGGCGCAGGCCCGGCCCGGCGAAACGGCGTTCCAGCCGGCAGCGCGTGCGCTCGTGTCCCACGCGCAGCGCCCAGTGCAAGAGCACGCGCTGGGCCGGCTTCGCTTTCGATGCCGCTTCGAGGATGCGGTGCCGCATGTTCTCGTAGAGACGAGGCACGCTCATCATGATTGTGGGGCGCACCTCTTCCAGGTTCTTGGCCACAGTGAAGAGGCTCTCCGCATAGTAGACAGCGGCGCCAGTCGTTAGGGGCAGATAGCTGCCGCAGGAGCGCTCGAAGATGTGCGAGAGCGGGAGGAACGACAGGAAGATGTCACTCGGAGTGAGGCTGAGAACCGCGCGCATGGCGCCGACGTTGCAAAGGAGATTGCCATGCGTCAGCATCGCCCCTTTCGGCTCGCCCGTCGTGCCAGAGGTGTAGACTATCGTCGCCAGGTCTGCCTCACCCAGGGCCGCGACGCGACGCTCGCTCTCAGCGCGGTATTCAGGGGCATCTTCCTCCAGCAGCGCCTCGAACGCGTGCGTTCCCTCGGGAGCCGGCGCGTCGATGACGATGATCTGCTCCAGATCGGGAAGGTTGGCGCGCACAGAGAGAGCAATCTCCAAACGCTTCTGCCCCGTGACGATGAGGACGCGCGCCCCGGAGTCGCGCAGAATGTACTCTACCTGGGGCGCTGGCAGCGTCGCGTAGAGAGGCACGAGCACGGCGCCGGCAGCGAGGGTGCCCAGGTCAGAGATCGCCCATTCGGGGCGGTTATCGCTGAAGAGCGCCACCCGGTCGCCTGGCTGCACCCCCATCCCAATGAGGTGCGCGCCCAGGCGCCGGACGCGCTCCGCGGTCTCGGCGTAGGTGCTGGGGCGGTACTCCCCATCGACCTTGGCGGCCAGGGCCACGCGGTTGCGATGGCGATCCGCTGTTCGGAGGAAACTCTCGATCAGGCTCTGCTGCGGCATAGTTATGATCCTCGTCATGATGACCCGATGGCGAAGGCATTGGGGAAGCAAGAGGCACTATCGCACACGGTGTGATACTCTCCTCGCGGTAGATTCGCAATCGAGGGGTCCAGATCCTGCTACCAATGTTTTGAACGCGCGTGACGCGCCGCTGAAGAGCCGTTTTCCTGCCCGGGAACGGTTCCCACCTGCTTTACGGGCGTTTCTCGGGACGCTTGCCATCGCCGCCGAGCGCGGCGAGCGCCTGGCGCACTTCCTCATTGCCAGGGTCGCGGTCGCGGCATTGCGCTAGCAAGCCGCGCGCCTTCTCTTCCTCACCCGAGAGGCCAAGATGGATCGCGCGGGTGAGCGCCAGCTCGACCCACTGCTGCAGCGTGCATCCGGCGGCACAGGCCCGTTCCGCCCGGGCGAGCTGCCCATCCGCTTCAGCCAGCGCCTCGGTTGCCTCGCTCTGGCGCATGAGGAGGGCGGCGCACCCAAGCGAGACGTAGAAATCATTCGGGGCGAGCGCCGCGGCGGCGCGCACCTGCTCCTCGGCCAGGGCCAGCTTGCCCAGCTTCTCATACGCCTTGGCGAGGAGGAGCCGCGTGCGCAGGGTGTCGCGGTACGCCAGACGCTCTTTGCACCACGTCACCAGCTCTTCATAGCGCCCGCCGGCACCCAGGATCATCGCGAGCATCTCCCACGTGCGCGCGCGCGAAGGGTCTCGCTTCACGGCACGCCGCAGGCACTCCTCGGCGCGCTTCTCCTCGCTCGCGACGTAGGCGACCATTCCCAGGGCATCCAACGCCGCCGCCTCCGCGCGTGCGTCCTTGGCCTGCCCCAGCCGGCCGAGACGATCCATCGCCCGGCGCACCCGCGCCTTCGACTCCTCGGGAAGGGCAGGCCAGATCGCCTCCCAGGGGGGCCCCTTGGCCAGCGCGAACCCGAAGACTTCGCATAGCCCCGCCAGCGCCACCAGCTCCACGCTCCCCGGGTCGAGATCGGCGGCGCGCCTGAAATCGGCGAGTGAGGCGGGAGAGAGCATCTCCTGGCGAGGATCCACCTTCTGGCCTCGCATCTGCGCCAGAACGCCGCGGAGCAGCGCCTGGGTGAAGCCCCGGGAGGTGCCGCGCTCCGCATGGGCCCTGGCAGCGCCCGGTCCATTCCCCTGGGTGGCCTGCATCGCGATGGCAACGGCCCGGTCACGGGTATCGCGCGCCTCATCAAGGAGCCGCTCCACGCGGTCTAGCTCGGCCGGCTGGGGGAGGTGGGCGGGGGCGATGCCGGCGAATGCGCGCGCCAGCATCTCATCCGCCGCGGTCGCCGCCGCGGACGGACCCGTCAGGAGGGCAAGCGCCTGGTTTTCCAGGAGCTGCGCCAGGAGCATCCAGCAGCGCCACTCCTTTGGCGCGATGCGCGCCGCCTCTCGCAGGGTCTTCTCTGCTTCCTCGGTCTTCCCCAGATCGCCCAGCGCCTGGCCGAGCGATGCCATGAGTAGGCCGCTCCCTGGCTGCGTCTTCAGCCGCTCGCGGTAGAGAGCCACGGCGCGCTCGAACGCCCTGGCAGCGCGCGCGTCGTCGCCCATCTCGCGCGCGAGCTCGCCGATGCGATGCACGCGCTCGGCATCCCAGGGATCGCCCTTCAGCGATTCCTGCAGCGCGGCTATCTCCGCCGGGTGATCGGGGAAGTCCCACCACAGCCGCAACCCACGCCCTCGGGAGAACGAGAAGGAGACTCCTACGTCGAAGGTGAGCGTCGGCAGCTTCGACAGCTCGCGCAACGCGGGCCGGTCCGCCCCCCAGGCGAGCGAGCCAGCCCACAGGAGGACCACCCAGGTCCCGATCAGACAGCGTCTTCCCACTTGATCCCCTCTCCCAGCGGCCCGGCCGCCTCCCATCGGCATTCGCATGCCGCGCTTGAGGCCCAGCAACTCACCTCGCCGCGGCCCATTTCCCGGGCGATGGCGCGTGCCTCGCTGCGATATAGGCCATGCGCCAAGACAGATTCCCTCTTCTCTCATCCACCTGGTGAATTCCTCTCGCGCCTGCAAGCCGCGCCCCCGCGACACGCATCGCCAGGCCCCTTCCCAGGCCACCGACCGCGTCCGGAAGGAGGCGCAGGGGCGGTAGGAAGCGGCGCTCGTGGCGGCGAAACCAGGAGTATCGATACACCACGCGCTTGAGGAGAGAGACTTTGGAGATCCCACTTCGCTACGGCTTGAATCCCCACCAGCGCCAGGCGCGGCTCGTCTTCGATGGAGAGGGCACGCCACTGCGCGTGCTCAACGGCGCGCCCGGCTACATCAACATCCTCGATGCCCTCGGGGCATGGCAGCTCGCCCGGGAGCTGAAGCAGGTCGCCGGCGTTCCAGGCGCCGCGTCGTTCAAGCATGTTAGCCCTGCCGGCGCGGCCATCGCCCGGCCGCTCTCGCCGGAGTTTCACGCTTCCCAGATGCTCCCGGATGAGGAGCTCTCACCGGTGGCCCAGGCCTACGCACGCGCCCGCGGTGGCGACCGCATGTGCTCTTTCGGCGATTTTGCCGCGGTGAGCGACGTGGTCGATGGCTCCCTGGCCTCGCTCCTGCGCCGCGAGGTCTCCGACGGCATCATCGCCCCCGGTTACGAACCGGAGGCCCTCGAGGTCCTCAAGCAGAAGCGTGGGGGCAACTACCCGATCCTGGAGATCGACCCCGGTTACGAGCCGTCCGCCGTCGAGCGCCGCCAGGTGTTTGGCTTTGAGCTGTATCAGGAGCGGAACGCCGCCGCCATCAACCCGGCAGCGCTCGGCACGGTCGTCACCGAGGAGAAGGAGCTGCCCGCCGATGTGGCGCTCACCCTCGCCGTGGCCACCATCGCCCTGAAGTACACCCAATCCAACTCGGTATGCGTCGCATATGACGGCCAGGTGATCGGCATGGGCGCCGGGCAGCAGTCGCGCGTCCACTGCACTCGCCTGGCGTGCGGGAAGGCGGACAAGTGGTTCTGCCAGCAGCACCCGCGCGTGCTCGCGCTCCCCTTCCGGGAAGGCCTCGGGCGCGTCGAGAAGACGAACGTCGTGGACCAGTTCCTGCTGTGGGACGAGCTCTCCGATGCCGAGAAGGACGCCCTGCGCGCAGCGCTCACCGAGGAGCCCCAACCGCTCACGCCAGAGGAACGCGCCGAATGGATAGCGCGTTTCGAGGGCGTTGCCCTTAGTTCCGATGCGTTCATCCCGTTCCGCGACACGATCGACCGGGCCCACCGCAGCGGCGTCCGCTATGTCCTCCAGGCCGGCGGTTCTATCCGCGATGACGAGGTGACCGCCGCCGCGGACAGCTACGGCATGGTGATGATCCACTCTGGCATGCGCTGGTTCCTCCACTGACGTGGGGCGGGATGACCCCGCCCCACTCCCTGGATCGATGCGCGCCGGCCGGCCGCGGCTACGCCCGGCCGGCGGTCTCCAGCTCTCGCTCACCTTCTGGCGCGCCAGCCGGCCGCGAGAGGATCTGAACCCAGCGCCGAACTGCGTCTGCCACGATCGCGATGGTGAGCACGAGCATGATGGACGCCAGGATGCACATCAGCCGCAGCGAGAACGCCTCGGCGGGCATCGCGGTTGGGATCTTGGCCCACCAGCCCTGGATGCTCAGCCAGCTTGCCGTCACCGTCGTGACGATCACGAACGCGAACGGCACCCCCGTGCACAGGGCATAGCGCCGCTTCGCGGAGTGCATCAGGATATAGGTGGTGCCCACGGCCAGGGCAATCGCGGCGAGGAGCTGATTGACGATTCCGAGCATGCGCCACAGCGTGTTGATGTTCCCCGTATAGAGCAGGTAGCCCCAGGCAAGGCAGACCACCACGCTCATCAGCACGTTCATCCCCCAGTTCGGCTTGCCGCCAAGCGTCGCCTTCGGATGGAAGTAGGACGCGGCCTCCTGGAAGACGAAGCGCGCCACACGCGTGCCCGTCTCCAAGAGCGTGAGGATGAAGAGCGCCTCAAACATGATCACGAAGTGATACCAGTAGGACATCAACTCGCGCATCCCCGGGAAGGAAGAGAAGACCTTCGCCATGCCGACGGCGAGCGTCACCGCGCCGCCCGTGCGCCCGGCCAGCTTCGTGCCCGTGCCCTCTTCCAGCTCTGACAACTCGGTCGGAGTCAGGTCCCATCCGTGCTCGGCACGCGCGGTTTCGACCACTTGCACATAGGCAGCCTGCTGCGCCGGGGTATCCTGGCTCACGTTGATGGCGAAGTAGTCGCCAGGTCCCAGCGCGCACGCCGCGACGAGCGCGGTCACGGCGATGAAGCCCTCGATGAGCATGGCGCCATAGCCGATGGGGAGAATGTCGCGCTCCCGGTAGATCATCTTTGGCGTGGTGCCTGAGGAGATGAGCGCGTGGAACCCGGAGATCGCCCCGCACATGATGGTGATGCAGAGGAAGGGCCAGAGGTGGCCGGTGATGACCGGCCCGTTGCCAGAAACGAAGGGCGTGGTCGCTGGCATCTTCAGCACTGGGTGCGCCAGGAAGATGCCCACGCCCAGCACCACCATCACGCCGATCTTCATGTAGGAGCTGAGGTAATCGCGCGGGCACATCAGCACCCACACCGGAAGGATGGAGGCGATGAGCGCGTAGCCCGGCAAGATGAGCGAGAGCGTCGGCTTGCTGAAGAGGAGCATCGGCCCGAGCGCCGATTCGGCGAAGGGGCGGCCCAGCACGACGCCTATCAGCACGATGGCCACGCCGATAGCCGTGGCCTCGCCCACCTTCCCCGGTCGAATGCGATACATCCAGGTGCCCGTGATCAGCGCCGCGATGATCGTGGCCACGATGGTGAACATGCCCCAGGAGCTCTCGCTCAACGCGTTCACGACGACGATGGCAACGCTCGCCAGGGTGACGATGACGATGAAGAGCGTCGCCAGCGAGGCCGTCAACCCCGAGAAACCGCCGATGCTCTTCTGGGCAATCTTCGGAAGCGAGAGCCCATCCTCGCGCACCGAGGCCCACAAGACGACAAAGTCATGCACGGCGCCAGCCATGCAGGCACCGATGATGATCCAGACATAGCCGGGGAGATAGCCCCACTGCGCCGCGAGGACCGGACCGACCAGCGGCCCCGGACCGGCAATCGCCGCGAAGTGGTGGCCGAAGAGGACCAGCTTGTTCGTGGGGTGATAGTCGACCCCGTCTCTCAACCGATGTGCCGGCGTCGCCCGCTCATCGTTGAGGACAGCAACCTTGGCGGCCAGGAACGCGCCATAGTAGCGGTAGGCGACAGCGAACGCGGCGAGGGCACCAATGACAAGCCACAAGGAATTCATCGATTTGCACCTCTCTTGTCGGGAGCGAGCAATCTAGGGGCAGGCGCCAAGGAGAGATAGGTGCTGCCGGAGAGCGGTCGCGGGCGGAGACGCGACCCTACGAGTC
>DUUU01000413.1 GCA_012841485.1 Armatimonadota bacterium | reverse complement strand
AACTCCACCGTCATGCCATCATAGGCGAGGGTGATCCCCTTCTCGGCAACCAGAGGCGCGGCCTCATCATGCACCGGGGTGAAGTGCGGGCAGATATGCGACGCCACAAACGGCGCACCTGGCTTGAGCAGGCCATCCTTCTCGAAGAGGCGCCGGACCTCTTCCAGCTTTCGGAAGTTCATGTGTTGCTCGGAGTCCACCCCAAACCCAAAGGTCCCCTCGATGACAACCAGGTCGTATCGGTGCCGGGCGATCTCGGCGTAGCTCTCCGGAAGGAACCAGCCCGTGTCGAGGGCATAAAGAAACGTCTTCCCCTCGCGCTGGATGATGTAGGTGAGCGCGTGTCCGTCGCCGTCCGCGTGATTCCCGGGAACGGCCACGAAGCGCATCGCGCCTTCCTCCATCACCTGGAAGGGTTCCACCTCGCGCACCTCCATCGCGCACTGCTCCAGGCGGTCACCCACCCGGGCGAGCACCGCGTCGCACACCTGCTGATTGCCGTACACGCGCAGGGGCACGACTGGCGAGAAGCGCGGCCCCCCGATTGTGTGTGGCGGGGGAAGCGGCATATCGGGGCGCATCGCGCGCCAGTGAAAGAGGTTCGGGTAGAAGTGATCCTGATGCGAGTGCGTGATGAGAATCGTGCGCGCATCCACCACCGGAATGCCGAAACGCTCCGCCTGCATGAAGACCTCGGGCGGGAAGTCGATCAGGGTATCGGGGCCGAGCCAGGCGCACGAGTTCTTGCGGAGGTTGCGCCCTCCCAGCTCGCGCGCCTTGTCACAGTACTCGCAGCGACACCAGAATCCGGGGTACTGCTCTCCAGCCGAGGTGCCGAGAAAGGTGAGTTTCATCTCTTGCGCTTCTTCCTATGGGGAAAGCAGAGCCCTCGTGCCACGTGATTCGCGCACGCGCCGGCGCGGCACCTCACGAAGCGCGAGGAGCAGACCGACACTCCATCGCCCGCCCCCGAGGGGAAGAGCGCGGTCGGTCGCGCGACTGCGGGCAGACGCGGCCGGGCAGCCCGTTTCGCTCTGGGCGTGCCCGCCGTGTTGGCCCTCACCGCGTCGCCTCTCGTTTCGGCGGCGGAGCCTGCACTCCTGCCGCGAACCGCCCACGCGCCCATCCGCGAGGCGGGATGGACCTGAATGCGCCAGCGAAATGGAATCGGTGAGCGGATGGGCGGAAACGGACGCACCGTGGGGGGGGCGCTCCCCGTTCGGCACGCCCCCCAGCCACTTCCTGGAGCGGCCGGGCATGCCTATTCGCGCTGCTTCATCTCCAGATAGCCGCGGATGCGCTCGTCCAGGTCGCCGATATCGACCGGTTTGACGAAGTGATCCGTGAAGCCGGCTTCATGCGCCCGCGCCACGTCCTCGGGCCGCCCATAGCCGGTGGCGGCAAAGGCGGGCACATTCGCCAGGCCCGGGATGCGGCGAGCCTGCCGCAGAAACTCGTAGCCATCCACGCCGGGCAGGCCGATATCTGCCACAATGATATCCGGCCGCATCCGCGAGAGCAACGCGAGCGCCTCTTCGCCGCTTCCCGCCGACTCAACCGCGTAGCCCAGCAACTCCAGGCCATCCTGCAGGAGTTCACGAGCATCGGCGTTGTCTTCCACCAGCAGGATCCTGACCCCCATCGGCTCCCGCGTCTCTTTCTCGGCCGGTCTCTCTGTCGCGGCAGGAGCCAGGGGCAGCTCTACCGTGAAACGGCTCCCCTTCCCTACCCCTTCGCTCTCGGCCCACACTCGCCCGCCATGCAGCTCTGTGAGGTGCTTGACGAGGGCCAGGCCGATCCCCAGGCCACGGGCACGCCGTCCCGCGATCTCCCCCTGCTGGAACATCCCGAAGAGCTGAGGTATCTGCGCCGCGTCCATGCCGATTCCCGTATCCTCGACGATCACCCGGCCCACATGGTCACCGCGCTCGACCCGCACGCGCACCTCGCCCCCAGGCGGCGTGAACTTGATCGCATTGGTGAGGAGGTT
>DUUU01000412.1 GCA_012841485.1 Armatimonadota bacterium | reverse complement strand
CTCGGTGGAGAGTCGGCCAGGAGATGGAAGCGACGCTCCCCTGGAAGGAGCCAGAGGCGGTAAGGCTCCGTCTCCAGAACGGTCGTGCCCGTGAGGGGTGAGAAGGAGAGCGCATATTTCCCAGTCAGGTGTGGGAAGATGCCGGCCATGAAGGGCGTCATCAGCCCTTGCGGGCGCGCGCGCTGGTTCCATCGTCCTGGCACCTCGGAGTGCCAGCCGTCCCACTCATAGCCCCCCTCAATATCACACGCGGCGATCCCCTGGGCGAGAGCCTGCCGGCCCAGCGACCACTTGGCGCCGCTCCACGCCAGCCAATCGTGCATCAGCGCCACAGAGAGGAAGGCCAGCACCGCGAGCGTGATGAGCGCCGGCCACGGCCGCGCGCGCTCGGCCCCGGATCCGGCCGCCGCGGCCAGGAATGCCCCTGGAAGCAACGGGATGAGGTAGCGGTCGTAGAGGAACGGCGAGAAGAGAAGCACCAGCGCGTGGAGCATGGTGAAGAGAAGTAGCGGCTGGCGCCACCAATTGCTGCGGATGTAGCCGGCGCTCGTGGCGATCAAGAGCGCGGCGGCGATGCAACCGAGCACCGTGATAGGGGTCTGAACCTCCTCGTTGATCAGCACGGGCCGTGAGCCAGGCACGTCTCCCATCCCGACGAAGCAAGGGATCGTGTTGCCAATATAAGGAAAGGCCTGCGCGTCCAGAACATAGGCGAACGCAACCGCAAGGAAGAGCCCGAGCGCCAGATAGAAGCGCCGGGCGGAGGCAGCCGCGGGCGCGAGAAGAAGCAGAGGAGCGGACGCCAAAGCCAGGGTGTGGATGCCGGCGAAAAGGAGGATCGCGGCACGATCCCAGTTCGGCACTGCAGGAACAAGGCGCAGCGTATCCGGGCGGCTCGCGAACCAAAGGGCGGTCACTCCTCCCAATGCCGCGGGAAGAAGCACGGCGGCATTCCATACCGGCCGCGCACGCAACCGCGGGTGTTGCCAGAGGAAGGCCGCCATCACTAGGGGCACGACCAGCGCGTTCTGGCGGGTGATGGTGGCGAGTGTCGCGGCAAGAGCAGCGCCGGCCATCCAGGCAAACCGTTCCCCGCGTATCGCCCTTCCAGAGAGGGCAAGGGCAACGAGAGAGAAGGAGAGCGCCGGCACATCGGACATGAAGGTGCCGCTCAGCAGGAAAAAGTAGGGATTCGCTGCCAGGCAAGCAGTGGCAAGCACCGCCCGCCCCCTGGGCACCCCCGCCTGCCTCAGGAGATCCATCAGAGCCACCATCCCGATCCAGGAGAGGAGAATCGTGGAGAGGCGGAGGGTGACCAGCGAATCGCCAAATGTGCGCACAAAAGGGAGCGCCCACAGCCATTGGCCCAGAAGCGGCATCACGGTCAGGCCGCGATAGTTGATGCCCTCACCCCGAGCCAGATCGAAGAGCCCACGGGCATAGAGCCAGTCATCGTGAAGCGGGAACTCCTGGCGAGAGGGATGCACGGCGACGAAAAGCACTCCCCAGAGGATCGCCGAGAGGATGATGGGAGCAGCTGCCAGGGGCAAGCGGATCTTGGTAAGCCAGCGGGCGCCGGCGTGGTCGATGGGCGTCATAGGTCGATCTGCACTGTCTCGTTGCTCATCGCGTTCGCCCTTCCACGGCGTGGGCTTATCCGGAAGTTCCCGGAGCGGGCCGCGATTCCTGCCGCCAGGAGCAGGCGCCGTGTGGCCTCGGTGCGGCCCAGCCCCGCCGGCCCGTCATGCGCGACCGCTCTCTCTTACGGATGGTCACTGAAGCGGCAGGGCAGGGAGGAGACCGGGGCCAGGGGGGGAATCGCATCTGTGATACCAAAGCGAGCCCAAGGCTTTCAAGGAGCTTTCATGAGCCAGACACAGCAAGTGGTGCTAATCATGACGGACACCCAGCGTTTCGACATGCTGGGGTGCTACGGCTATCCCGAGATGAGGACGCCCTGCCTCGACCGGCTGGCGGCCGAGGGCGTCCGCTTCGACCGGGCCTATACCTGCCAACCGGTGTGCGGCCCGGCGCGCTCCGCGCTCTTCACGGGCACCTTTCCGCACTCCAACGGCATGTGGGGCAACAGCATGGCCTTGGGCGACAATGTGAAGACGATTGGCCAACGCCTACGCGACCAGGGAGTGCACACCGCCTACATCGGGAAGTGGCATCTGGATGGAGGCGACTACTTCGGCGTCGGCCGCTGCCCCGATGGCTGGGATCCAGAGTACTGGTACGACATGCGCTGCTATCTGGAGGAGCTGACCCCGGAGGAGCGGGTACGCTCGCGGCAGACGGAAAGCTGCGAGGATCCCGAGCTCACGGCCGAGTTCACTTTCGGGCACCGTTGCTCAAACCGGGCTGTGGATTTCCTGCGCCGCTTCCACGAGTCGCCCTTCTTCCTGGTCGTCTCCTATGACGAGCCGCACGAGCCGTACCTCTGCCCAAAGGAGTACGTCGATCTCTATCGGGACTACGAGTTCCCCAAGAGCCGGAACATCTGGGACACCCTGGATGGAAAGCCGGAGCATCAGCGCGTGTGGGCTGGCGCGAGGCTGAAAGCGGATAAGGATGCATTGCGCATCCGCCCGGCGCATTACCTGGGCTGCAACACCTTCATCGATCAGGAGATTGGCCGGGTGCTGGATGCCATCGATGAGTACGCGCCGGGCGCCCTGGTGATCTACACCTCGGACCACGGCGTTTTCCTCGATTCGCACAGCCTCGCCGGCAAAGGCCCGGCGATGTACGATGAGATCACGCGCGTGCCGCTGCTCGTGCGCTGGCCTGGCGTCATCCCGGAGGGCACTACGTGCCCGCATCCGGCGTCGCATATCGATCTCGTGCCTACCATCCTGGACGCTTTCGGCTTCGCGATCCCGCGCATCCTCGAGGGGAAGAGCATGATGCCGGCGCTGCGCGACCCCGGGCAACGGGTCAACGACGTCATCTTCTGTGAGTTCGGCCGGTATGAGATCGACCACGATGGTTTCGGGGGCTTTCAACCGGTGCGCTGCGCCTTCGACGGCCGGCATAAGCT
>DUUU01000411.1 GCA_012841485.1 Armatimonadota bacterium | reverse complement strand
GACTACCTCCTTCCGACGCTTCTCTATTGCGCGCACTACCTGGATGACGCGCACGCCACGGAGCTGGAGGCGGGAGCCCTCGACCTGATCCGTCAGGAGCAGGCCGCCTCCGGCGACGGAAGCTTCCACTCGCTCCGGCTTGGGCGGATCCTGGAGATCAATCCGTACTATTACACCCGCCTGGAGTCCGACAAGGCGGTAGTCCTCTCGATGGGCGCCTACTGGCGGCGGCGGTGCCGCATCGCCCCCACCCCGGCGAAGGTGGAGTATGAGGACGCCGTCGCCGGTGGCTGGGAGGAGCCGGAGCATGGCGCGGTTTTCCATCGCTCGAAGCGGCGCTTGGCCTCCTGGAGCTGGCGCGCTCGCGAGGCACCTCAGGGGCTATGCCTGCCCCCAACTTCCGGCCACCTGGCGGAGTGGTGCGAGAACCTGGGCGGGCGAGTTCGCCTGTTGGGCGAGCAGGGGTCGCGCACCGTACTGGAGCACCAGCAGTGGAGTTTTCCGGGCGGTTTTCTCACCACTGGCACCATGGCAGACAGCACCAAGGCGGTGCTCCCGGAGGGGTGGATCTCGCCAGAGCGTGCCGCGCACCGGTATGCCGTCGCGGCCCTGCCGGATGACCGGACGCTCGTCGTCCTGGAGTATTGCCGGGTGGGTATCCGCGCTTACCTCACCGAGGCGAAAGGCCTGAAGCTGAACATTCCGAACGACCTCTTCAACGACTTCCGGCGCACCTACCGCACAGCGAGTAGCATCGTGGTCACCACAGGTGACGCAGCGGGTTCCCGGTCGCTGGAATCCTCGTGGGCGAACATTGATGACGCCCTGGGCGTCGTGGGGCTGTATGGCGCAGATTCGCTCTGGCTATTCCAGGCAGGCCGGCGGCGCGCCTCTGGCTATGGTGAAAGCCTCTATTATGACGAGGTCTGCTTTCCGTGCCGGACGGGTATGTGGAGTGTGGATCCCGGCAGCGTGATCCTGGATTGTGGCAGCCTGGTGCTCTCGGGGGTCACCGCGGAGGAAACGGAATCTGCAGGGCAACAGGCGTGGGTGCCGGCCTGCGAGGATCCGCTCATCCGCGCGGTGGTCGTCGGGGGAGGCGACGGGCACACCTATCTGCTCGTCGTCCATTTCGGAGATAGGGAGACGGAGACCGCGGTGGAGCTGGGCGAGAGGGCTTCCGCGGCCGTGGATCTCGTCTCCGGCACCGAGGTGCGGTTGAGCGCTGGCCGGCTTGCGCTTACGCTCGGATCCGGCGAGGCGCGGCTGGCGCGGCTGAGATAGGATGTGCGGCAGGCACTCTGCGGCAGGCAACAGAACGGCGCGTAGAATGCTCAGACTTCGAGCGCCGGCTGGGCGGAATGGCCCGCAGCCTATGCGCTGCCAGCGCAGAGGGGAATGGGGAGTGGCATGCGGTTTGTGATGGCGGCGGCAGTCAATGTAGAAGACCTTGTGGGAATCCTGGGGCAGGTCCCGCTGGCGGTCTGCGCTCTGGAGATTCCCTCGCTCCGCATCCTTGCCGCGAACCAGGCCTTGGCTTCACTCGCGGCTGCGGGAAACCCCGCCGAGATCGTGGGCGTGACCCTCTCCGAGGAAGTGCAGCGCGGCGTGCTCTCCGATCTGCTGCCACCGCTCCGGGAGGCCGCAGCCGCTGGCGGCAACCTGCCTCCACGCGAAGTGCACGCCCAACTGGGGGGTGAGAGCCGCGATCTCCTGGTCCAGTGCCACCCGCTGGGCCTTCACGCTGGTGCGATGGTGGCGATCCTGACGGAGGTCACGACGCAGCGCCAGATGGAGCGCGCGCTTTGCGAGAGGGAGCACCAGTACCGCGCCCTCTTCGAAGAGAATCCCTATCCGATGTACATCTACGACCAGGAAACGCTCGCGTTCCTGGCCGCGAACGACGCGATGCTCCGCCAGTCCGGCTACTCGCGCGACGAGCTCCTCTCGATGACGGTGAAGGAGATCTGGCCGCCGGAGGATGCGTCCGCGTTCTTGGAGAGTGAGCGCCAGAACCAGCCCGGCAAGGTGATGGCGGGCGTCTGGCGGCACCGGCGCAAGGACGGCTCGACCCTCTACGTCGATCTCTTCGCACACTCGATCATCTATCAAGGAAGGGCCGCGCGCGTCGTCCTCGCGCACGATGTCACCGAGCGGATCGAGGCCGAAGAGCGGCTGAAGCTGACTACCTCGGAGCTGAGCGCCATCTTCCAGGCGCTGCCGGATCTCTACTTCCGGCTGAAGGCCGATGGGACGATTCTCGATTACCGTGCGGGACACGAAGCCAGTCTGTACCTGCCTCCTTCCGAGTTCAAGGGCAGACGGGTGCAGGATGTCCTCCCGCCGCCGGCCGCGTGCCACATCCTGAAGGGAATCGAGCGCACCTCGCGCGAGCACGCTCTCACGACAGTGGAGTATCCCCTGCCGAACGAAACCGGGACCAGAATCTTTGAGGCCCGACTGGTGCCCGTCCTCGATGGCCAGGTGGTCGCCATCGCCCGCGATATCACCGAGAGTAGGGAGGCCGAGGAGCGGCTGCGCACCTCGGAGATCAACTACCGCTCCATCTTCGACGCCGTGAATGACGCCATCCTGGTTCACGATCCCGCCACCGGGCGGATCCTGGACGTCAACCGCAAGATGCGCGAGATGTATGGCTACACGACCGAGGAAACGCGGGCGCTGACGATCGGCGACCTGAGCGCCAACGAGGAGCCCTATACACTCTCGCGGGCCTTGGAGTGGGTGCATCGGGCGGCGCAAGGCGAGCCCCAGCTGTTCGAGTGGCTGGCGAAGGATCGATCGGGCCGGCGCTTCTGGGTGGAGGTGAATCTGAAGCGTGCCACCATCGGAGGCGAGGAGCGCCTGCTCGCGGTGGTGCGCGACATCACCGAGCGCAAGCGCGCGATTCAGGAGGTGGAGGCGGCCCACCAACGCATGCGCCGGGGCGAGGATGAGCGCAAGCGCTTCTATCGCGAGATGATTCGCGCGGTGACCCACGATAAGCTCCACCTGGTCGACGCGCACGAGATACCTACCGTGGGCCAGCTGGTGCTCAGCGTGCCACTCGACCAGCCGGACCACTACGCGCGCCTACGCGACGAGCTGCGCCAGATTGCCCAGAAGGCCGGGATGACTCCCGAAACCACCAGCGATCTCCTGATGGCTGCCGGCGAGGCCGCGACGAACGCGATCAAACACGCCACCTGCAGCGAGAGCACGATCTACTTGGCTCCGGATCGCATCATCGTGCGCGTCTCCGACCGCGGCAGCGGCATCCAGCCGGAGGACCTCCCGGGAGCCCTGCTTCTCCCCGGCTTCTCCACACGCGTCTCTCTTGGGATGGGCTACACGATCATGCTCCGGCTGGCCGACCGCGTCTGGCTCGCCACCAGCGCCGAGGGCACTGTGGTGCAGCTCGAGAAGTGGATCCACCCGGAGGACCACCAGGAGCCGGCGCTCACCTCCGCCCTGGAGAAGATGTAGTCGCGCTCGTCAGTGCGGGTACGACAGGTACATCTGTTGCCCGGAAAGAAGGCCCACAACGGCCCAACCCATCGGCACCAGGTAGTCACCCAGAATGGCGCCGAGGAAGAAGGGAAGCAAGGCGCGGTAGGTGCGGATCCCGCCGAAGCGCATCGTCAGCAGCTTCACCAGCCACGCGACAAAGAAGGGGCACCAGAGCTGCTGCATGGCGAAATGCCCGGCCACGGCATACCCGATCGGGTGGAGCGGCCAGCCAAGGTACGCCTGGCGCAGCCACAGGAGCAGCGCGGAGACCCCCCCGCCGGCCACGAAGGCAATCAGCTTCTCACGCGGGATCTCCGTCTGGCCGCGGAGCCAGTTCTGGATCAGGCCGTAGGCATATTGGGGCGCCCACCGCGCCGGCCAGTCGCGCACTTCGGCAGACATGATCCCGTACTTGAAGTAGATATGGAGCAACGCCCAGATCCCTGTCAGCACCCCGACCACGGCGCCCACGGCCAGGAAAAGCTGCACACGGCGGCCCGCGCTCACATCCTCGGCCATGCGCATGCCAGTCACCTGGTGGGGCAGCAGGTTATCTGAAAGCCGCTCGCCCAGGTGATGCCACCACCCGAAAGCAACCAGCGATTGCTGCGTCTGAGTGCCCAGATTGGTGAGGAGTGCCGCCGTCTCGTGCACCCCGAGCGGCGACATTGACATCGCGCTGCCGCTCTCGGCAATCAGCCGGCCCAAGACGATGGCGAAGAGGCCGTAAATGACCAGAAAGAGCGTTGCGAGGGGGAGCGGGATCCGCGCGAGATAGGCCCAGGCCAAGATGACACCCACGCTTCCGATCAGCGCCCAGCCGGCGCGGCGCCCCGTTGGTTCGGCGGCCTTGCGCCAGATCCCGGCGATCTCGTGCCGGCTGCGCCAGAGGAATGCGGCACCAAGGACCAGGAACGCGCCCGCCGCCTGATGGAGATGGTAAGGCGGCAGCGAGGGCGCGTGGCCTCCCACGCTGCGATGGCCCAAGATGGTCACCACCATGTCCTGCACGCGCCCCAGCCAGAAGAAGAACCACATGCTGAAGCTGACCTCTAGGGGCACCATGAAGCCGATGGCGATGACGAAGGGATAGAAGGCGATCTGGAAACGCCCCAGGCCGGACCAGGGGCGGTCTGAGGCCGGAGGAAACTGAATCCACTTCACGGGGATGTAGGGGACGTTCGGCACGAGGTAGTTGAGGCCGTTGATCAACTGGATGATGCCGGCCACCGTCACCCCCGCCCAGAAAAGGCGGGTGCGCCACCAGGGGCGCGGCGCATCCAGAGCGACCAGCGTCATCGGAAGGTGGATGAGCGGGAAGCTGAGGCGCTCGCGTTGGATCCACTGACGGCGCACGAGCTGCGCCAGGCACTGGGTAAAGAGCGCCAGCGCCAGCATCAGCACGCTCCAGGCCAGCACCGGCACGGCCAGGGCACGCAAGACGAAGCCCTGGTAGAGCGACGCGTTGCCGCGGTGCGCCAGACGGATCACCTCGGGATCCTGCACGGCGAACCAGGACGGGGTATCCCCCATCCAGGCGGCCCATTCCGGTCGCGCCGTCTCTGCCTGATAAGCCGCGGTGTTCAGCAGCGAGGGCACGATATGCACTGCCCACGACTCGCCGGCGAGCGCGGTG
>DUUU01000410.1 GCA_012841485.1 Armatimonadota bacterium | reverse complement strand
CGGCCAGGCCCCAGATGTGCGCCTCTGTGATGCGCACCTGGCAGAGTGCCCCAGCCAGGTGGGCCGGGCCGGGGAAGTGGATGAGCTTGTTGTTGCGGGCGTAGCCGGCCAGGATCGAGGGTTCCTTGTCGCTCGGGCCATCCACGAGCACTTCCAGCACCTCGCCGATGTGGCTGGCATTGCGCTCCATGGTGATCGCGTTCTGCAGCTCGATGAGCTCCGCGAGCCGGCGCATCTTCTCATCATGGGGCACCTGGTCCGGCATGCGCGCGGCGCGCGTGCGCGGGCGCGGGCTGAAGTGGAACGTAAAGGCGGCATCAAACCGGAGGCGTTCCACGGTGCGCAGAGAGTTCTGATGCTGCTCTGCTGTCTCGCCGGGGTGGCCCACCATGAGGTCCGTCGTGATGCTGATCCCCGGCACGCGCTCGCGCAACGCCCAATAGACCGCCTCGTATTCGGCCACAGTGTAGCCGCGGCGCATGGCGACGAGCACCTCGTCGTCCCCCGACTGGAGCGGCAGGTGGACGTGCTCGCACACCTTGGGCAGCTCCGCCATGGCATCGATCAGCTCGTCCGTGAAGCCCATCGGATAGGGCGAGGTGAAGCGGATGCGCTCGATTCCCTCAATCTCGTTCAGGCGCCGCAAGAGGTCAGCAAAAGAGATCCCCTGAGGCAGCTTGTGCCCGTAGGAGTTGACGGTCTGGCCAAGGAGAGTGACCTCCTTGCGGCCGGCAGCAGCGGCGGCGCGCACCTGCGCCTCGATCTCCTCCGGGCGGCGGCTCCGCTCGGCGCCCCGGGTCATCGGCACGATGCAGAAAGCGCAGAAGCGGTCGCACCCATACATCACCGGCACCCATGCTTTGTAAGGGTTGCGGCCCCGGGCGAGACCCGCGAGCAGGTCCTCCTCGGCCTCGATCTCCTCGAGGCTGCGTTTTGCCGGCAAGTCGGTCGCGACGAGCCGCTCGCCGGTACGCCACGCCGCCGCCGCCAGCTCGGGAAGCCGGTGGATCTGCGCCGTGCCGATAACGAGGCCCACATGGGGAGCCTTGCGCAGGATCGCCTCCCCTTCCCGCTGCGCCATGCAGCCGCAGACGCCGATGAGCATCCCCGGCCGGGCGCCGTGCAGTGGCTTCAGGTGACCCAGATTACCGTAGGCGCGATCCTCCGCCTTCTGGCGCACCGAGCAGGTGTTGAGGAGCACCAGATCGGCGTGCTCCGCGCGCGCAGCGCGCTCCATCCCGGCATCAGAGAGGACGGCCTCCATCCGCTCCGTGTCCGAGACGTTCATCTGGCAGCCGAACGTCATCACATAGTAACTCTTGCCGGATAGCTCCGGGTATGCCGCTTCCGTTCTCTCCATCTTTAGATAGGCTCGTCTCCGGTGGCCGGGCATGGTCGCCCGCGATCCCCATCATACCATAAAGGGTCCCGCGCGACAACAGAGTGGATGGATGCGCGAGCCTGCTGTTTCTTGACAGCCGTTCCTGCGTGTGTTAGCATAGAAAAGCGTTCGGAACGCGCGCGGTCTCCCTCGGGTCATCCCTATAGGACCCGCGAACGCCGCGGACGGACTCCGTGCCGGTCGGTGGCACTCTCTATACTTCTGGGTTGCATACCCCGTAGCCAGGCGGTGGTGATCTATGGATAGACTGGAAGCACTCCTGGATCGCGTGAGAGAGGCGATGGATGCGGCCAACTCGGCACGCGAGCGCGCCCTCAGCCTCTCGCGCGAGACGATCCGGTTTTCTGCAAACTCAATCCGCGCGACGCACCGCGAGGAGTTCCCGCTGGCGCAAACGCTCCTCGGCGAGGCGCGGAGTCGTGTGGAGCGCATGCGCGAGGCTCTCGCCGACCATCCTGAGATCTACTGGACCGGTTACGTGCAAGACGCGCAGAAGGAGTTCGCCGAGGCATCGCTGGTGCTCGCCCTGGTCCAAGGCGACGCTCCCCCGGGGCCCGATGATCTCCACGTCGAGCACGCTGCCTACCTCAACGGGCTGGGTGAAGCCGCCGGTGAACTGCGCCGGCACTTCTTGGACCTCCTCCGCCGCGGCAACGTCGGCCGCGCCGGGGAAGTACTTTCGCGCATGGATGATATCTACGACGGATTGGTGACCTTTGATTACCCGGATGCGCTCACGTCGGGCTTGCGCCGTACCACGGATATGGTCCGCGGCGTCCTCGAGCGCAGCCGGGGCGATCTCACCGCGGCGATCCGCCAGGAGCAGTTGCAGGAGCGGCTACGCCGTGTGGAAGAGCAGATCGCGCGTGTGTCAGGTGATCCATCAACGGGACCTGCCCCGAGTGAACCCTGACCGGAGGGGACGATGCAGCAGCCTCGAACTGTGACTCGCGAATACGCCATCATCTTGTTCTGCGTGGTGGGTATCGCTGCGATCAATGCCTGGGCCAATAACAGGTTTGTCGTCGATTTCAACGCGATGTACCAGACGGTGATGGGGGCCTTCGGCCGCGACGGCATCAAGCGCGGCTATGAGCGGATGACGCTCTATGAGCTCCTCGATAAGCACGCGAGCGATCCGCAGGCGGTGCAAGCGTTGAAGGGCGTTGCCATCGAAGGCCAGATCCTCAAGGAGAGGGCCATCGACCCGGATGATCCCAACTTCAGCCAGGCGGAGAAAGTCGGCACGACCTTCAGGCTCTCGCGCCGCTTCTCGGAGACAGGAGACGAAGAGGGAGCCCACGTCATCTCCGTCGAGGTGAACTACCCCAAGCCGGAAGGCCTTGAAGCCAATATGTGGGTGCTGGTTCAGGGCCCGGTGCGCACAATCGAAGAGGGAGAGAACGCGGGCGCGCCCATCATCGACGCGGTCGCGGTCACGAGGATGCGCATGAAGCCGGAGAACGACATCCTGACGCCGGAAGGCGTCGCCGGCTTGCCGGGTCAAGGTCTCGACATGCACGGCCACGACCATGACCACGGCCACGAGGGCCACGGGCACTAGCTGAAGAGCGACCACGTTTGCATATGAGGCGCAAGCCCGCTCGCGGGCTTGCGCCTCACTTACTCTGGGACGCGGGCACTTGGCAAAACGCGCCGGTCACTCGCCCTTGCCAGGGAAGGTGACCACCACTTTCACCGCGTCCGTACTGGCAACGGCCGCGAGCGCCTCCTCGATGCGCGCCAGCGAAAAGGTGTGCGTTACAAACCGCCCCAGATCCAGCTTCCCGCGCTCCACCAGGCCCAGTGCTTCCTCATGGGCGCTCGGCTCATCCGGGTTGATCACCGTCAGCGACCACCAGTCGGGCGCGCCCTTCGCATCGAAGGCGAAGTGGTGATACTCCGCCAGCGAGCCCTCCGGCACGCCGTAGATCCCCACGCTCCCCCCGCGCGCGAGCGTCGCCAAGAGTGCCCCGATGCGGCCCCGGTCCCCCACGGCATCAATCGCGAGGTCAACTCCCCGGCCCCCGGTGGCCGCCTTCACGAGCGGCCCGATCTCCCCCGCGGTGAGATCCGCACCTTCATCGGCGCCGAAGCGGCGCATACGATCCAACCGGCCCACGTGCCGGCCGGCCGCGAGAATCTTCCGCGCGCCCAGGGCGCGGGCACACATCGCGAACGCCAGGCCCACCGGTCCCGTGCCCAGGATCAGAACGTCCATGCCCGGCTGAAACCGCGCCCGGCGCAATGCGGAGAGCGTCTCCTTGAGCGTGATCAGCACCGTCGCCTCGTTGGCATCCATCTCCAGGGGAATAGGCTGCTGCATCGCCGCCGATCCCGCGGTCGGCCGTGCCGATGGGTCATCGGCGCGCAGCGCCTCGATATCGGTGAGGAGGCCATACTCCGCGAAACCGCCCCAGCCGATGCGCGGCGCGCCTTCCATCCCTGCCGGGTAGGCCGCCCCAGCACGCAGGACGCGGTCGCCCACGCGGAACTTGCGGCACCGCTCGCCGGTGGCGATCACCTCGCCGACGCCTTCATGCCCCAGAATGAACGGCATAGGCGGGCCAAAAGGGAGCGTGCCATGAATCAGGTGCGTATCGGTGCCGCGGCAGAAGCTACACGCCAGCGTGCGCGTCAGCGCGTCGTAGGGCCCCAGCTTCGGGCGGGGCACCTCGCGCAGCTCCACCCGACCCGGCGCGGTCACCATGGCGGCAAGCATCGTTTCGCTCATCGGAGTCCTCCTGGAATTGGAATTCCGAGATACGGAATCCGAGCCCGGGCATAGAGACCCACGGTTCGAATGCCGGACCTCTCCGGCCCCTTTCATCCGTGGGATCGGGGCCGGGCTCATCCCAGCAGGGGCAGGAGTGTCTCGGCACTCACCCGCATCGCGGTTTCGCTATCCGGGTGCTGGTAGGCCTCCACCGAAACGCACCAGGTGTAGCCGGCTTCGCGCAGCGCCCCCAGAATCGCGGGGAAATCGAGGTGGCCCATTCCTGGCGCCAGACGGTTCTCCTCGCAGAGGTGAACATGGTGCAGGTGCTCACGCGCGGCTACCAGCGACGATGGGATCGTCTCCCCTTCGGCGTGCATGTGCCCTGTATCGAGCATGAGGCCAAGGCCGGGGTGGTTCAGCGCGCGCACCAGAGCCAGACCTTCTTCCGTGGTCCGCGCCCAATCGGCGGTTCGCCGCTGGATCGGCTCCAGGAGGACGCGGATCCCGAGGGAGGCCGCTAGGTCCGCGGCACCCAGCAGCGCCGTGCGTCCCCACTCCAGCGCGACCTCGTCCGGGACGCCGCCGCCGAGGCGACCGCGCAGCCGGCCCACGTTCACATCGACGCCCAAACGCGCAGCCAGGCGGATGGCCGCGCGCAGGCGCTTCCTGGCCTCAGCGCGCACCGCGACGCGCGCATCCGTGAAAGAGAGGCCGTCTTCCCCATATACCTCGCCGGTGCAGACCAGACAGATGGGGAGGTGATACTCTCGCGACAGGGCTTCCAGATAGGCAGCCGGCACGCGCTCTGGGTCGCGCACCATCAACTCGACAGCGGAGTAGCCGAGGCGAGCAAGCTGCGCGAAACCCTCGCGCAGGTCACCCCGAAACGCGGTGACATCGGGCGTGTGGACCTCTGGGGTCGCCACCTGGTAGGCCAGTCTCACTCGCTCTCTCCCGAGCGAAGAAGTCCGTACTCCTTCATCTTATTGCGCAGAGTCTTCCGGTCGATGCCGAGCACGAGCGCGGTTCGGCTTTGGTTGCCGCCCAGTCGCTCGAGCGTATCCAGGATCGCTTCTTTCTCAATCTCCTTCAGAGTTCGCAGCGGGCGCTCCCCGTCTGCGAGCGATGAGGAATACGCCGCAGGGCGAGCCGTGGAGAGGCCCTGCCGGGAGGGCAGGAACAGCTCGCCGACATCGATTCGCTCGTCACGCGTGAGGATGACGGCGCGCTCGACGCAGTTCTCCAGCTCGCGGATGTTGCCGGGCCAGTCGTAACTCTGAAGGAGCTCGAGCGCCGCATAGGTAAACCCGGTGACATGCTTCCCCGTCTCTTTGCGGTAGCGTTCGAGGAAGTGGTTGGCCAGGGTGGGAATATCCTCCGCGCGCTCGCGAAGCGGCGGGAGGTGAATCGGGATCACATTGAGGCGGTAATAGAGGTCCTGACGGAAGCTGCCATCGCGGATCATGGCGTCGAGGTCGCGGTGGGTGGCGGCGATCACGCGCACATCGACGCGGATCGTCTCCGTCCCTCCAACACGCTCGAACTCGCGCTCCTGAAGCACGCGCAGGAGCTTCACCTGCACCGGCAGGCTGATATCGCCGATCTCATCGAGCAGGAGTGTGCCACCGTGAGCGCGCTCGAACCGGCCGATATGCCGCGACAGCGCGTGCGTGAATGCGCCCTTCTCGTGGCCGAAAAGCTCGCTTTCGAGGAGCGTTTCCGGAAGAGCACCACAGTTGACCTTCAGAAACGGTTTCTCGGCGCGCCCACTCTGGTAGTGAATCGCCCGGGCCAGAAACTCCTTGCCCGTGCCGGTCTCACCCGTGATGAGCACGGTGGCGTTGCTCTCCGCCACCTGCGTCGCCATCAGGTAGGCCTGCTGCACCTCGGGGGTCATGCCGATGACGTTGTCAAAGTCGTAGTGCGCCTTCAGCTCCGAGTGAAGGTAGCGATTCTCATCGATCAGCAGCCGGCGGTCCATGGCGCGCGCCACGATCCGCTCCAGCTCCCCGAGGTCGAACGGCTTGCGGATGTACTCGTAGGCACCCTGCTTCAGCGCCTCGATGGCATCTGCCATCGTCGCGTTCACCGTCACGATGATCACGGGAATGTCAGGCCGGCGCTTTTTGATAAAGCGCAGGACATCCATGCCGTTCAGCCGGGGGAGGCCAATGTCCAGAATGACAACGGCGTACTCCTGCTGCTCGACCTTGTTTACCGCCTCCACACCGTCCTCGGCAGTCTCTACGCAGTAGCCCGCCTGAGAGAGGGCATCGACAAGGACCTGCCGGAGGACCGGCTCGTCTTCCACTGCTAGGATCGTGCGTTGGGCTGGCATCTTCTCTCTCAATCAATCGCGCGCCCTTCCATTATACACGCCTGGCCGCTGCTTGTAAATGATCCCCCCGCGGTGCGCCCGGTGGGGGAGGAGACGCGCACCCCTGCGCGGAAAAGGCGATACGCGCAGGGGAACCGGTGCGACCCGCCCGGATCGGCCGATTGTCCCCCCTCCGGCGCCCCCTGGATGGAGGCGCACTCCCCCACTCTGCCGGCAATGGCATCTCTGGTTGGCGCATCTCGCCAAGCGGGTATGCTCTCCGGGAGAGCGGTGTCTCAATAGGACAGAGGAGGTCGCGATGAAGAAACGAGCAGCTCTCCTGCTGACGGCGGCGCTTGCCCTCTTTGCGGCGGCAACGGCGCCCCCGGCCAGCGGGGCGGTGGAACGGCCCGATCAGGATCTCCTGATCGTCTCTGGCAGAGGTGAACCACGAGTCACCCCCAACATCGCCGTGGTTCGGTTGGGCGTCGAGTCGCGCTCGGCCCGCGCCGCGGAAGCGATCCAGGACGCGGATCGCCGGATGACTCAGGTGCTCCAGGCGATTCGCGCGCAGAACATCCCGGAGCGCAACATTCAGACGGTGATCTACAACGTCTCCCGGCAGTATCAGCCGCGCCCGCAAGGCGATCAGCGCCCCCCCGAGCTGGAGTACGTGGTGACGAACATCGTCTCGGTGCGCGTCACTGACGTCAATCGCGCCGGCGCCGTGATCGACGCGGCCACGGGCGCAGGCGCCAACGTGGTTCAAGGCGTCTCCTTCCAGGCCGAAAACGAGACGGCCGCCCGCGAAGAGGCTCTGCGCCAGGCCGCGCGCGACGCTCAGACCAAAGCCCAGACACTCGCGTCTGCCCTTGGCGTGCGGATTCTTGGCGTGGACCAGATCACGGAGAGCAGCGGCCCGATCCCGTTACCGCAGCCGTATGGAGCCGTCGTCGCGGAGGCCCGAATCGACGCGTCTGCGCCCGTGATGCCCGGCGAGAACGTCATTCAGGCCAGCGTGGTCGTGCGCTACCGAATCGGCCGGTAGCTCGAAACGCCTTCCCGTCCCCGCCCCGCACGGGAGCACGGGGACGGGAACCCCGGCTTCGCGCCCTCCCTCCCGGCGTTCAGCGGTGGACCACACCGGGTGGAGCCTCCGAAAGGTGGCGAGCGTCCTCAGATCCGTTCAACGGAATCCTATAGGAGAATGACGCCTGCCGGAGAACCCTATGCCTGGAGAGGAGTAGGCAGATAGCTACGTGGATTTCCCAACCCTTCTATTGATTGCCCTTGGTCTTGCGATGGATGCTTCGGCGGTTGCCCTCAGTGTTGGTTTCGCGCTCCGACGGCTCACCTTCCGACCAGTATTTCGACTATCGTTTCATTTCGGGCTTTTCCAGGCACTCATGCCGATTATTGGCTGGGCCGCCGGCAAGTCGGTCCACGCCTATATCCAGGCCTACGATCACTGGGTGGCGTTCATCCTCCTCGCCTACATCGGCGGGCGCATGATTCAGGAGGGCCTGGGCGATCAAGAGGAGGAGGCAATAGTCAAGGATCCGACGCGAGGCACTCGCCTGGTCATGCTCTCTGTTGCAACGAGCATCGACGCGATGGCCGTGGGGCTCCTCCTCGCGCTGATGGGCGTCTCGATTTGGTATCCCAGCCTGGTGATCGGCATCGTCGCAGCACTCTGCACGTTGCTCGCGCTTTTCGTGGGGCACTGCTGCGGCGCCGCGCTTGGCCGGCGCATGGAGGTGATCGGGGGCAGCGTTCTTGTCGCGATCGGCTTCCGAATCCTCTACCAGCACATCTGTCTCGCCGCGTAACGCGGGGGCACGGCGTGGGATGAGGCCCAGGCGCGCCCCATCCCATCGCTCCATCCCTGGTGAGAACCACTCCCGAGCTCCTGCCCTGCTGGCTTCGGGCGGCGTGCTCGCGAGAGGCTCGCCTCCGGGATCACTACGCCGATAGCTTATAGCCGAAGCGGCGCAGTAGCTCCTTACGCTCTTTGATGTCGGCCTCGGTCTCCACGCCCTTCGTCTTCAAGCCGTCGATCACGCCGAGAATGCCGCGGCCTTGCTCCGTCTCGGCCACGATCACCTCCGTGGGGTTGGCGGTGGCGCAGAAGATGCGGCACACCTCCGGCACGGCTTTGATGGCGTTGAGCACGTTCACAGGGAAGGCGTTCCCCAGGAAGATGAGGAACGCGTGGCCAGCCGAAAGCGCCTCGGCGTTCTTCTTCGCCAGGGCGATCATCTCGTCGCTTGTGCCCGACCAGCGCACCAGCGCAGGTCCGGAGGCCTCGCAAAACGCGATCCCGAACTGAATGCCCGGCATTGCCCCCACGAGCGCCTCATGCAGATCCTCCACCGTTTTGATGAAGTGTGACTGCCCCAGGATGAAGTTGATATTCTCCGGCTTCTCGATACGGACGATCTTCAGCTCCACTCCCTCTCTCCCTTCACCTCAGCGCGCGTTTGTCACGCGAAGAGCCGCTCGATGAGCCGCCAGCCCTCGCCCACGCAGACGGGCGAGGCCTCGCCGGTGGCCTCATCCATCCGCTGGGCGGCGTCGCGGGGGATCCCCTCGCCTGCCAGCGCGAAGGGAACCGGCTTCCCCACGTGCGTGCGCAGCGACAGCGGCGTGTAGTGGTCGGGCAGCACCAGCATGCGTGCCGACCCCATGGAGCGGGCGGCCTCCCAGAGCGGCCCGATGATCTCGCGATCCGTCCACTCAATGGCGCGGATCTTTCCCGCCAGGTCGCCCTTGTGCCCGCACTCGTCGGGCGCCTCCAGGTGCACCATGACAAAATCGACTTCGGCGAGCGATAGACGGGCCGCATCGCGCTTGCCAGCCCAATCCGTATCCAGGCGTCCGGTGGCGCCGGGCACCAGCACCACGTTCAGCTCTGCCAGCCGGGCGAGGCCCCGAATCAGGTCCACTGCCGAGATCACCGCGCCGGAGACGCCCCGAAGCCGGGGGAAACTCTCCAGGCGCGGAGCCCGCCCCTGCCCCCAAAGCCAGATGAGGTTGGCGGGGCTCTGCCCCTCGGCCTCGCGCTTCCGGTTCACGGGGTGATCCGCCAGCACCTCCCGCGACTCGCGCATGAGCTGGAGCAGTAGCGACGCGCCTTCTCCACGCGGGAGATGCGGCTCCATCGCCTGACCCAGAATGTCGTGTGGGGGAGTCGTTTCCATCCCGGTGGTCCCCCCGTGCCAGACCATCAGGTTGCGGTAGCTTACGCCGGGATAGAAACGCACACGGTCGCTTCCCAGCCGCTCCTGGATCGCCTCGATCAGCTCCGCCGCCTCTTCCGAGGAGATCTCGCCCCCGCTGTGGTCCATCACCCGGCCATCGGCCACCGTGATCAGGTTGCACCGGAAAGCCACATCATCGGGGCCCAGCGCGATACCCTGGCTTGCCGCTTCGAGGGGGGCGCGGCCGGTGTAGACGCGCGCAGGATCATAGCCCATGATCGAAAGCGCGGCCACATCGCTCCCCGGCGGCATCCCCTCCGGTATGGTATGCACCCGGCCCACCATGCCCTCGGCGGCAATCGCATCCAGGTGTGGCGTCGCCGCGGCCATCAGTGGCGTGCGCCCGCCTAGCTCCGGCACCGGATCATCCGCCATCCCATCTGGCACAATCAGAAGGTATTTCATCTCCCCCGCGTCTTCTCTCCTCCATCGCCCGCCGGGCCGCGGTTCCGCCCGTCAGAATCACGTGCTCTCCTCCGGGCGGGCCCGGCATCCCCCCCGCGAGGGAGAGTGCTCCGGGCCCGCTGCAAAGGGATGCGTTACCGTCTTGCATCTAACTGCCGGAGGAGCTTCAGGGTGACCTCGGTGATCTGGTCGCCTGCCTCCGGGACGAGCTTGCTGCTCGGCGCGGTACGCGGCTCATAGCCCCCCTGCGAGAACGCCTCTGGGGTCGGCACGTAGCCGACGCAGGCGTTCGCCAGCTCCACCACGAAGGTGGGCTGGAAGGGCGAGGCTTCCTTCATGCGCAGGCCAAAGGAAACGAAGAGCTCCGCGGGGTTGAAGCAGAGCGCCGCGTCACCAATCCGGAAGACCTGCACCTCGGCGGTCACCTCCGGCTCCTCCTCGCGCTCCTTCGCCACCTGGAGGGCCGCCCAGGCATAGAAGTCCTCGACAAATTCGGAGCTATCGACCGCGCCCTGATAGGGATCGGCCGCGGGATCCTCCTCCGTGGCGCGGCGCTGCGCCTCGGCGCGTGCCATTCGCTCTCGCGCCCATGCCAGCAGATCCACGGGCACTTCGCGCACCGGGATCGTGAACGTCTCCGAGGCCGCATCCAGCCGGACCTCGCCGGTGGTCGGCGTCTCCATGAAGACGCGCACGGCCTCACCCGCCAGGATCGTCCCCATCCAGCGCGCGTGCTCCTGCCCGCGCTGATCCTCCGGCGCCGCGCCCGGGCCCTTCACGTTGATGTGGTTCAGGTCGCCACAGGCTCCGTTGGCATACGGCACGATCACCTGCGGCCCGAGCACCGCCTGCACGGCGCGCGCCAGGTAGCCGGGATAATCCGCGGAGATGAACTCGCCACCGACCACGTCGGTATGCACGCTGTAGTTCACCCAGAGGGCGCGGGGGGTCCCCTCCGGGTCGGTCGCCTTCAGAATGCCCAGCTGCGGGTCGATCGGCCCGGCCGGCGCCACGATATCGGGGTTGAGCACGCCGGGATTGGTGCGCACGCCGCCACCCCGCATCGTGTAGCGGCGGTTGAAGGCGATGCTCTCCACGTGGCCGCTGCCAATCCCCAGGCGGCCTTCCGCGCGCGAGTGGTATGCCGCGATGATCGCGCCGGCGATTGTCCTCGGCAGCACGCCCAGATAGCTGGGATCGATGCCGCCCTTGAGGAGGCGCGAGGTGTAGGGCCCGGTGTGGATGTGCGTGGCGCTGACCGCGACGCGCTCACCCGGAATGCCAATGGCTTCCTCCACCAACCGGCGCACCTCGGCAACCAGGGCGCGACGCACGGAGATCAGATCGCACGCCACATGGGCAAGGACCGTCTCGCCATCATCGAGGACCAGGGCGCGGCAGTACAGGTCGTCGTGAATGCCCTGCGAGGGGCGGGGGGTAAAATAACCGGCCAGCGGAGTCCCTATCGGAGGCGTGATCACCGCCTGTGCCGTACCGATACGCAACATCTCTCTCTCCTTGTCATCCGCGAGGTCTTGCTGAAGTTACGCCCACCTTCATCGCACCGGTGCCCGTGAGAGGGTCTGCCCCTTGGGAAGCCCTCACGGTCTAGCGCGGCGGAGGATTCAGGACGGGCCTTGGCTCTCGCTTTCCGTGTCGCCCGCCGGCCCAAACCGCCGGCAGGCGCGCAACAGCAGATCCGCCGTCACGCCGGCAAGCTGGGTCTCCGGCGACAGCGTCTCCAATATCCTGGCGGCACGCGCGTACTCACGGCGCGCATCATTCATCTGCCCGCGCTCCCGAAAGAGCGTCGCCAGGTGGAAATGTGGCAAGGGGGACTCTGGCGCGAGGTAGAGCTGGCGTCGGAAGCCACGCTCCGCCTCGTCACCGCGTCCCGCCTGCCGCTGCAACAACCCGAAGAGCTCCCACGCCTCCGGGCGCATCGGATCGGCTTCCAGCGCCGCGCTCACTTCCTGGATGGCGCGTGCCAGGTCCCCCTGCGATGCGGCCTGGCGAGCAGGCTCCAACCATCCGGATCCGGCGGGATCCTCACTCTCTGCCACGGCCGCAGGCGGCGCCTCCGGCGGGCTCTGAGGCAACCTGGCGCGTCGGCCTCCCCGGAGGCTGCCTTCGCCGGCGTTCAACGCTCTTCCTCCTGCCAGGCGGCGCTTCACGGGGCGATCCCGCTCGCCGCCTGAAGCGCGCGAAGGCTCCTTGCGATAGGCGAAGCAATCGCCAAAACTGACCAGCTCCAGGCCCGGGGCGCGGCACCAGGGCATCTCGGAGAACCCGGGGAAGAAGTGTCCGCCCACGCGCACCACGGTCGCCAGCCGCTCCGTGACCCTACGGACCGTCTCTGGCCGGAAGTAGATGGTCACATTCTGGCAGAAGAGGATGTCCACGGACTCGGGCGGCAAGGGCAGCTCCGGGTTCAGCAGATTGTGGGGCGCCCAGGAGACGAGCTCGCGCACCGTGTCGCTCACCCGCCCCCCGTGCGGAGTGGCCTCGAAGTAACGCTCGCGCAGCTCCGGGCCGACGTTGGCGAGGTGGCGCTCCGCATACTCCCCGCGCTCGGCGGCTGCCAGGGCCGAACGGTTGATATCCGTGCCCAGCACCAGGACGGGGGCAATGGCCGGCAGACCGGCTTCCAGGCACGCGATGGCCAGGCTATAGGCTTCCTCTCCCGTGGCGCAGCCCGCGCTCCAGAAGACGACGCGGCGGGCCTCCGTCAGGAGGGCCGGCAGCACCACATCGCGCAGCGCCCGGAAGTGGGCCGCGTTGCGGAAGAAGGCGGTCTCCCCGTTGGCGATCTCCTCGATGAGCGTCCGTAACTCGCCGAAGCGCGCCCGGCGAAGGAGGGCGAGATAGTCCCAGGGATCGCCCATGTTCGCCCCGGCCATCCGCTGCACGACGGCCGCATCCAGGGCGCGACACTGTATCTCGTCCAGCGCGAGGCCACTCTGCTCCTCGATCAGCGCGGCGATGCGCAGCAGCACCGGTTCCGGGATGCCCCCCTGGTCGCGCGCTCCCCTCACGAGGCTTCCCCCCGCCCGCAGAGGAGCAACAGGCGACGTGCCATCTCATCGGGCGCCAGCACCTCATCCGCCAATCCGGCCTCGATGACGGCTCGGGGCATGCCGAAGATCGTCGCACTCTCCTCGTTCTGAACAAGCACGCGGCCGCCCGCTTCCTTGATAGCACGCGCTCCCCGCGCGCCATCATCCCCCATCCCAGTGAGAACCACGCCGACGACATCCCGCCCATAGGCCCGCGCCGCCGACCGGAAGAGCACATCCGCCGAGGGCCGCAGGCTCCGCACGGGCGGCGCCTCGCTGAGCCGGAGGATCTGCTCCGGGAACACCCGCAGGTGCCGGTCGTCCGGCGCCAGGTAGACCCGGCCCCCGCGCGCCCTCTCCCCATCCTGGGCCACGCTCACCACGCAGCCGATGCTCCCGTTCAACCAATCGGCCATCCAAGCGGTGAAGCCCTCGGTGATGTGCTGGACCACGAGCACCGGAGCCGCAAGGCTGGCTTCCAGCCCGCCCAGCAGAGTGCGTAGTGCCGGCGGCCCCCCCGTCGAGGCGGCCACGACGACGATGCACGGCCGCCGTCCGGCTGGCAGCAGGGAAGCGGCAAACGCCGCTTGGCGCCCATCCTGGGTGGCAGCCACGCGCCTCTCGGGAATCCCGCGAACGGAGACCTTCGCGGCTGCCTTGACGCGGTGAACCAACTCCCGCCGCATCCGCGCCCACTTCTTTGGGGCGCGGCTGAACGCCTTGCTCATCACATCGACCGCGCCTGCCTCAATCATTCGGGCCAGCACCGTGCCGTCTTCCAGCGAGAGTGAGGTCACCCCGACGATGGGAGTAGGGCACTCGGCCATAATCCGCTCCGTCGCGGCGTAGCCGTCGAGGACCGGCATCAGCACGTCCATGGTAATCACGTCCGGGCGCAGGCGCAGGGTGAGGGCAACCGCCTCTTCGCCGTTTGCCGCCTCGCCGACCACGGTGATCTCCGGGTCTTCCTCCAGGAGGCTGCGGATCACCCGGCGCGCCGGCGCCACGTCGTCGACGACGAGGACGCGCATCGGTTAGCCCCTCTTCTCATCATAGTCGTGCGAGAGGCGGGAGATCACCGTGCCAAGCTGGTTGGCGATCTGCTCCAGGCGCGCGGCGGCCTCGGCTGCCTGCTGACTCCCGGCCGCGCTCTGGCGCACCACCTCCTGAATGTCGCGCATGGCGTTGACCACTTGCTCGCTGCCGGCAAGCTGCTGCTGAGTCGCCACGTGGATTCCCTGCACGCGCTCGACAATCTCCTCAATCGCCTCGCCGGAGCGCGTGGCGAGCTGCGCTCCCCGGTCCACCTCCGCGGTCGTCTCGCCGGTGGCCATGACCGTGGCGTTGATCGCGCTCTGGATCTCCTGGACCACGGTTTTCACCTGGCTGGTTGCCTCGCGCGTCTCGTCAGCGAGCTCTTTGACCTGAGCGGCGACCACGGCAAACCGGGCGCCGAACTCCCCCGCCGCCGCGCTCTCGATGGCGGCGTTCAGCGCGAGCAGGTGTGTCTTCCCGGCGATATCGGTGATGATCTCGTTGATCTCGCCCACGCGCTGGCTCTTCTCGCCAAGCGAAAGGATGCGGCCGGCCACGTCGTCCATGCGCCGCTTGATGCACTCCATCCCCTCGCCCGTCTCTCGCACCGCGCCCTGGCCTTCCTCGGCCGCGGCCATCGCCTCGCCCGCGGCGTGCGCGATCTGCTTCGCTGTTCGCGAGAGCTCCTCGACCGTCACCGTCGTCTCGGTGACAGCGGCCGCCTGTTCAGCAGCGCCAGATGCCTGCTGCGACGCCGCGGTGCTGAGTGCCGGCACGGCCGCGGAGAGGTGGGCCATCGTGCCACTCAGATCCGCCGCCGCCGTGCGCAGGTCGCGGCGGATGCTCAGGATCGCCCGGACGCCGATGCACGCGGCAACCAGAAGAAGCACCACCATCATCGCGAAGAGCGCACCGAAGAGCGGGTCACCCGCCTGCGCCTTTGCGACCCAGGCGCTGGCCAGCCCCCCGAAGCCCAGCCCGGCCAGCAACAACATGAGCAGTCCCACGTCTCTGAGCACACGTTTCGCGATGCTCATCGCACATACACTCTCTTTCCGGTTCAGCGGGTCAGCCGCTCGATCAGGTCGAGCAAGTTCTCCTGATCAAAGGCACTCTTCACGATATAGGCGGCGGCGCCCGCCTCGAGGCCCCGGCGCCGGTCCTCTTCCTTCGCGAGCGACGTGATGATGATCACAGGGATGTGCGCAGTGCGCGCGTCCGAGGTGATCTGCCGGGTGAGCGCGAACCCATCCATGCGCGGCATCTCTACATCCGTCACCACCAGATCGAAGGAGCGCCGCGCCAGCTGCTCCCACGCCGCCTGACCATCCGCCACGGCGGTCACCTCATACCCGGCCGCCTCCAGGATGGCGCGCTCCACTTCCCGCGTCGTCAGCACATCATCCGCGAGCAGAATGGAGTATCGCCGGACGCTCTCGCTCTCTGTCGTGCCGGTCGCCCCCGCCCGGGCCCGCGACGCCGCTTTCACCACGGCATCCACGTCGAGGAGTAGCGCGACACGGCCATCGCCCAGCACCGCGCCGGCCGTCACCAGGCGCGCGCTCTCCAACAGCGCCCCCACCGGCTTCAACACCACCTCCTCCTCGTCCAGGAGGCGGTCCACCACCAGACCAACGGTGCGCCCGGCGTTCGCCACCATGACGGCCAGACGTTTCTCGGCAGGACGGCGCTGCGAGCGACCCAGAACGGCATCCAGGGGCCAGAGGGGCACCGTGCGCCCTTCCCAGGAGACCACCTGCTGGCCACACGCCCCGCGCGCCTGGGCGGCTTCCACTTCCATTACGCCCTGCACCAACGCTCCCGGCAGCGCGTAGGCCACGCCGCCGCACTCTGTCAGCAGCACGCGCGTCGTTGCCAGCGTCAGCGGGATCTCCAGCGAGAAGGTGGCGCCCTTCTCCGGGCGATTCTCCAGGCGCACCACCCCCTTCAAGTCGCGCACGTTGCTGTAGACCACATCGAGGCCAACGCCACGGCCGGAAACGGAGGTCACCTGCGCCGCCGTGCTAAAGCCCGGGCGGAAGAGCAGCTGCAACACCTGATCCTCGGTGAGCCCCGCCGCTTCACCCGGAGTGATGAGCGCCCGGTCGCACGCAGCCTGGCGCACCTTTTCGATGGAGATGCCCCGGCCATCGTCACTCACCTCGATGCAGACCGTGCGCCCGCGTGGCATGGCGCGCAGGACGAGGGTGCCCTGCTCGGGCTTCCCCGCCTCCACCCGCTCCGCGGGAAGCTCAATGCCATGATCCACCGCGTTTCGGAGGAGGTGCAGAATCGGATCGTACAGCTCGTCCAGGATCCGCTTATCCAGGCGCGTCTCCTCGCCCTCGATCACCAGGCGGACT
>DUUU01000409.1 GCA_012841485.1 Armatimonadota bacterium | reverse complement strand
GAGCCACTCCTGCGCCTCAGAGATGCGCCCTGTGAGCGCGGCATAGCGTGCGCCATCAAAGAGCACCTCTGGATCGAGCGAGACCTGAAGGGCATCGGCGATGGCCCGATAGGCACCGACGACGTTGCCGCGCAAGTAGCGGATGTGAGCGAGGTGGCGGAGGCTCTCCACGTAGAACAGGTCGCGGGTGACCGTCGTCAACCGGGCGCACTGTGCAAAGGCCTCCTCCGCCTCGTGCAGCCGCTGGGCGTGCCTCCAGGCGAGCCAGCCAAGCTGGAACCAGGCAGCGTGATCGCGCCGGCCGGCGCGGTCTTCTACGACGCGTCGAAGCAGCGCGATGGCGTTCTGATAGTAGGAACGGCGCTCGGCTCCTGTGCTTCGCAACCCGTTGCGCAATGCCTCATCCGCGCGCCAGGAGCGTTCCTGAAGCTCGCGGGGGAACGTCTGGTGTGTGGCGCCGGTGAGACTCTCGAGCATCCGCTGCGCCGTCTGGATCCGCTCCGCCGCCAGAGTGAGCGACTCGTAGAGGAGACCGGCCACGTTCCAGGGGCGGCTCTCAAGCTGCTCTGGCACCTCGCCCGCGGGGTCGACGCGTGAGAAGCTGTGCCCCGCGGCAATCATCGTGAGCGCTTCGTTCAGGGTGTCGGAGTCGAACGCCAATGTAGCCACGGCGGCGTGCCGGCGGATGGCGGTAGCTGCCTGGATGCTGAGGGCTGTCGCCAGGCACTGGGTGATCTGGCGAACGCTTTCATCCGAAGCGATCAGCTGGTAGTGGAGCTCGATCTCGCGCGCGTACCTCTCATCGGGTTGGGCCTGAAGCTCGTAGAGCAGACTGGCCGTAGCCGGGCGCTCGCGCAGCTTTTCCGGAAGCTCCGGGTTGCCAACAGTACCCGTAAAGAAGTTGTAAAGATGGATCCGGACTCCATGCTTCACTTCGCAGGGGCCCAGGTCGTGGATTGCCGACGACCACTGGCGGATCTCCTTCAGGAGTTCGGCCATGGTGCTGGAGAGGAGAATGTGGCCGGCGTCTCCAGCATCCATGACGCGTTGGGCCATATTGATCCCGCTGCCAGCCACGTTGTTGTGGGCGTTGATATCCTGAACGCGGTAGACGGCGCCACTGTGGATTCCCATGCGAAGCTTGAGGTGGCGCCGGTTGCGTAGCGCCCGCGAGATGTCCACGGCGCAGCGAATGGGGGCCACCGGGTTGTGGAAGAAGACGAGCGCCATTCCGTCACCGGTGGGAAGAGAGATCAACTCGCCCTTGGCTTCGGCGCGCCGGAAATCATCAGTCGCGCGCACGACCTCCTGCAGCTCTGAGAGGAAACGGGTCTGCTCGTCCATGGGGAGGCTTGAGTAGCCGACCAGGTCCATGAAGAGCACATGCGCGATTTGAAGATCCTGCGGCCGATCCGTATCGAGGGCGCTGTTAGGCACGACGCTCATCCCTGCTTCTCCGCCGTTGCACGACAGGCCCATCCAGGCAGTAGTGGCCGGCAGCCTATCTGTACTGGTATTTCGACACTCTGGCGCGGCAGGTTAAGGGGGGCCCGGCTGTTGAGCTGACACTCCCTCGGTGATATACTACTGGCAATCCGCCCCATCGTGTGGGAAGGGCAACCCTGACCGAAAGAGACGTGAACGCGAAAGGAGCAAGGTCGATGTCTGCATCGCGTCGTCTACGTGGGTTCACCCTGATCGAGCTGCTTGTCGTTATTGCCATTATCGCGATCCTGGCGGCGATTTTATTCCCGGTGTTCGCCCGCGCTCGCGAGAATGCACGCAAGGCTACCTGCCAATCCAACCTCAAACAGATCTGCATGGGTCTCTTGCAGTATGCACAGGATTACGATGAGTGCCTCCCGTTCCTCTACCAGTC